>JAEUWI010000013.1:0-10928 GCA_016791475.1 Candidatus Hydrogenedentota bacterium | reverse complement strand
ATGAAACAGTAGTCACTACCGACTTGTTCATACGACCCATAAGACCCATAAGACCCATTCCTCTCGACTACTTCTCCAAGCGATAAATGTGCACCGCAAAGCGCCGCCATTCGTCGGTGATGGCGCCGCCGGTCACGGGCACTTCGCGGTCCTCGTTGAGCACGGTGCATTTCTTCCACTCGCCCAGGCCCGACAACGTGGCCTTGCACTTGTTGCCGTCGGCATTGCAGGTGAAGACGTAGCGGTATCCGCCGAAATCGCGCACCATGAGCTGCACGCCGTCGTCCACGGAATGGCCCATTTCTTCGTAGACCGGCTCTATTTCAAGTTTGGGTGCGGGCGCCACGAGGGCGTCCTTCAGATCCGCGACTTCACGCGTGACACGCTTGATGTTGTCCCACGCGTCCGAGGGCTGGGGCGTGAAATCGCTGCCCCAATAAATGATGCCGTTCGCGCCCTTGATCAGGGACTGAAACGCCATGAAGCGCGTCTCGTTGTAGGTGGGGTACTGAATCTTCTCCTCGCGCTGCTCCACCACCTCCGTCTCCTGCACGAGCTTCTCCCAGGCAAAGGCCTGGAGCACCATGAAGAGCGGACGATCCGGTCCGGTCACCTTCCGCATCTTGTCCACATAGTCGCCCACCTGGCTGATGCTGGTGTTGTTCAGATCGCCTTGGTGGCCGTTGGGGAAAAGAGCGAACATGGACAGGATGCCGCCGGGGTTCACGGGGTAAATGTCGCAGGCTACGATGTCGGTCCCCGCGTTGTAGGGCTTCATCGTGGAGACGAGATTGGTGGGCGCGTGGTTCATATACAGCAGTTTGTCCGGTGCGAGCTGCTTGATGACCGGATAGGTCTCGGCAAACACCTGCGCCGGGACGCGCTGTCCCGTTTTCAGCCAGTCCCACGCGGGCTCGTCCACGGTTTCTAAGATGGCGAGGGCCGGGTGATCCTTGACCGCTTTCACGCGCTCGATCAGCGCGGCTTCACTCTCCGCGCGCTTTTCCAGGTCCAGCGCGCCCACGGAAGCCCACGCCATCACGCCCGCCGCCTTCGCCTGATCCAGCGTCTCCGGAGAGCCCGCGCGCACGAGATTAAAGCCCGCATCCGCCATCTCCTGATAGGGGCGATCCGACTTCGCGGCATAGTAACTACCGACGATGAGCGTGCGCTTTCCATTCACGAGGATGGTGCCGTCGGTGTCGTAGGTGAGCGTGTAGGGCTGGGCGAATACCTGGAAACAAGCAAGGAACAGAAAGCCGGGCAACCAATGTAATTTCTTCATGACCGATCCTTTTTCGACTGCAACAGCGCTTGGTCTTGTGGGATAGACGACCACAATTGGCTGTACAAATATAATTTCCGGGGGCGATGTACTATGGGCGCGAGCGCCGGGCAAGTTCCGTGATGAACTGTGGCGCCAGCGGCTCCCGGTGATGGGAGAGACAAAGATTCGTGGCCACCTTAACCGGCGCCCGCGTTACATCGGCATTATGCACGTAAAATTGTCCCTGAGCCAGTCGCGCCACGTCATCTCCCGGCGCGCCTTTATTCTGCAACAATTCTTTGATGGCATTGATCACGGCGGGAGCGTTGCCTTTGCCGTAAAAGCTGGTCGAACAATTGGTCACGATACTGTTGTGAATTTCCCTGGGCGCCTGCGTGGCGAATATGAGCCCGAGGCCGTATTTGCGGGCCTGTGCCGCCAGACGCATGAAGCTGTCCCGGCAGGGAGATTTTGACATGGCCGGTATGAAATCCTTCGCCTCATCCAGCACCAGCAGACCGCGCAGCGTGCCACTGTCGGCGGGATGTTTCTTAATCCACGAGAAGAGAGTCATCGCCAGCCGATTCAGAAATTGCTGCTGCTGGTCGAGTGCCGGAAGGCCGACGAAATTGATTACCGAGATCCGCGTTCGACGCGGTGCGGGGTCCAGCCCGAACAAGGCCGCCGGATCGAGCGCGTCGCCCCCGCTGGCCAGCATCGGGTCGATCTGGAGCTGGCTGCGCAGCGCATCGGCCATCTTCGAAGCGTACTTGCGCGCATCATTGATGTTGGCGTCGGCGCCGGTCGGAAGGTCATTCAGGAGTTCGACAAGATTCTCCAGGTTCCCGCCGCCCTGCTCCGCAAAAAAGCGAAGCGCGGCGGTAAGCACGCCGAGCCTGTTGCGTGTTGATTCTCGATTTCCCGGCGCGACGATATCGGCCAGCGCTTCCCTCGCCATGGCCAGCGCATCATTCAGCGCGTCGACGTCCCCCAATAGTGCGCTGAAATCCGGCAATGGCTCCAGACGCAAGGGATTGCCGCCTTCGAGGCCCGGCGTCCAGACGACGGTCTCTGTCGTCTCGAAGAATCGCTCCGCTTTCTCCCGTTCTTCCGGCCGCAAGCTCTCCGGTGCATCGGGCCACGGATCGCCGAGCTGGGCGAGGTCGTTCGCGGTGTCTATGACGATTGCGGGCACGCCCAGGAGTGCGGCCTCTTCGACGAGGCGCTTAATCAGCACGGTCTTTCCCGAACCGGCCCCTGCAAAAATCGCCGTGTGTTTCCGCAGTTCGAGCAGTGGCAATCCAAGCTCGGCTCCCCGTGGCTCGCCTCCGATGATCTGGCGGCCCACCGGCAATGCTACGCCGGCGATCGAGGGCTTGGGTTGCGGCGGGGGTGCGGGTGGCGAGGCGGTCGCATGGGTCGTGTCACTCGCTCCGGACACGTTGTCGTTGCCAGACGGCGCCGTTGCCTGTGGGGGGGCGGCAGGGGTACCCGAATCCGGTGGCGCGTCGCTTCCACCCTGGGCCTCCAGCCCGGCGGCCCCATTGAGCCGGACACTTCTCAGCATGCGCAAGTTATGCGCTGGTTTCCGTGCAATCAGCCAACCATCGAAAGCCTCATGCGCCTCGGCGGACATTTGCTGGAGCGCCCAGAGTGTGGCGATTTCGTCTGGCTCTGGAGCCATGAGAACGCCGCCCTTCTCGTAGAAGTCCGAGAGGCGCTTCGCGGTTACCTCGCCCCCGGGCAGGGGATTTGATCGAAATAGAACCAAGTGCCGAAAACCCAACTTTCGGTCGATGCCGGAACTGGTCATGGCGGCGCGCAGCCGCGCCTGAAATGAGATGGCGTGGGTCTTTTCCATCGCGCGCAGGCAGAAATGTTGTTCGGCACCCGTGGCGAGCTCGATCTTGCGAATGCGGGCATGCAACGGCATGATGCGGTTTCTACCCGGAAACTCGCTGTCCACCACGACGTCATGCGCGTCGTCGGGCGGGGCCTCTTTGACGAGGCATGCCGCCGCTGTTACCAGCAGGCGGGCGAGGCGTTCGTCTTCGAAACCCTCTTCGAGAAGAAACGGGATGTCCGCCCGGCCGCGCAAGTCCTGAAAGCGTTCATCCAATTCCGGCCACTTCGTTGTCTCCGGTGTCCCGGACGGTTCAACAAGCGAATCTGTAAAGGCCCGCAACTCCGTCACGCGGCCGCGGCCGTTACAGGCTCTTCGATGCCCATCGCAACGCTTCAGCAATTCGCGCGGCGCAAGTCCCACGGCGCCTTCGAAGAAAGTTGGCGCGAAGGGCCATGTGGGATGAGGCGGGTTGAAATTCTGAGCGGCATAGGCGCGCTCCAATCGGAGTTGGATCATCGCCTTGGCGGTGGCGACGTCGCCAAGGGGAGGTAGTGATTCGGGCGGCTCAAAACGATCCAGATTGCTTTGGAGTCCAAATTCCCGCAAGGTGCCAAAGCTGCTTTCCAGGCAGGTGACCACGGGCACGGTGCGCAGCGTTGTCGAGTAGAGGCCGCCGAGTCCATTGCAGAGGTCATTGAGAATCTTTTTTGCGAGTTCGACCGATTCGTCCTCTTCTCTCACGCGTTCCGCGCGTGCCGCCTGGCGATTGTAGGCGATGATGGGGTCGAGCTGATCAATGGCAATAATTGTTGGGCCGCAGAGCGACGCAAGCCAGGATAAACCCTGAACGATCTCCGAAGGCTTCTGGCGGATGGTGGAAAAGCCGAAGCGGGCCTTCGCGTCGTCCTCGATCTGCGATCCCTGGAGCCACGTGGAGCCGACACTGTTCACTTCGAAATTGCGGGCGTGAAGGAGTACGGTCGCGCGAACCACATCCCGGTGCTTGGCGGTGTGAATCGCGTCCCTAACCTGGAGATTCCTGAGGATATCGGCGATTGCCGCAGAGAGACCCTCCGGTTTCTGGACGGCCAGGCGATTTACATAGTCCTGCGGATCTACCGTCGAGCTCAGCGCGCCGATCAGGCGCACGAACAGCGAATGCAATTGGGTATGCCCGGAGGCATCGGGCTGATGAAGGGATACCACAAAACCGAGCAGCAAGGTCTCGAAAAAATCGCGCACATCGGTCAAGTCCGCCATGACGAAGGTCATGCCCTCGCGGGAAGCTCGCCTGCGAAGCATGGCCAGAAGATGTGTTTTTCCGGCGCCGGCGGGACCCAGCAGCAGCCGACCCAATGCCGGTCGGGCGCCCTTCAGATTTCGCGCGGCGTCGATGATATCGTCGCAAATGTTGCCGTGCAGACCGGGCGCGTCGGGCAGTTCATCGTCCCATACAAGGTCAGGGTGAACCACCCAGTTAAAGTCGACCTGACGCAGCGCTTCGAGTTCCCCCATTTGCATCACTCCTTCATGTAGACGAGATGGCGCGGATCGTTTCCAATATAGAGGGCCGCCGCGCGATCCGCGTCAAAGGTATCTTGCGGATCATCCAGACGATACAGTACAAGCCGCCCGTCAGCCTGCATGCGTAGAAGCGCCTGATCCTGTGCTTCCTTGGTGAAGGCGGCCAGTTTCTCCCGCAATGGCGCGAGGCGGACACGGGTTTCCCATTGTCCACCCGAAAGCGCCAGGTAGGCGTCTCGGATAGCGTCGTCAATCGAGATCGGTTCCGGCGCGGGGGATTCCGGGCGCGCCTGTTCCGCCGCCTCCACGGCTCCGAGCAATTCGGCCAGCGGGGTGCCGGTTTGTTTCAGGTAATGCTTTAACCGGGGCAAGAGTCCGCGCAAGGCGATAGTAACACTGGGAGTGGTGCTGAATTGCGCGTCCAGGTTTTCCTCGGCCCATTGCCAGGCCCGGTCCGTCAGCACGATGTGGCTCGCGCGGCCACGCTTCTCCAGCGCCACCAGCCCCGCGTTCAGCAGCGGCCCAAGTTTCTTCTTGTCCACACCGGGCTTCGCCTTGGAGACCATGGGCTCGTCGCCGGTGAAAAGCAAATTCCACATCAGCAGCACAAGCAGCGGGGAGATACCGTCGCTCATCGTTTATTTCTCCTTCCGGATAGTACGGACCACATCGCGAATCTTTTCGCATTGCAGCGCCGGATCGTCCATTACTTCGTCGTGGGGCAGGCGCAGGGTACGGTAGCCATCGCACAACAAGCGGTAGTCCCGGTGGCGGTCGGCGGCGAACGCATGGGGACTACTATGCCACCCGTAACCGTCCACCTCAACTGTCAATTTACCTTCGCGCCAGAGCAGGTCGACAATAAACGAGATGCCGCTGGAGGTTTCCACACGCACGTTATACTCGAAGAGGGGCGCCAGCTCGGTATCGCGCGCGAGCCAAAGCGCCAGAAGCTGCTCGCCGGGGCTGGCCGGGTGCGGTCGCCCCAGAATGGGTGGTACAACCAGCCGCAAAGGTTCGTCACGCCGGAGACTCGCCGGGCCCCGATGCGCTGCATTTCCCGCAACAGTGGGTGGAATCTCATCACCAGTTGCACTTTTTCCGTAAACCCGCGCGGAGGAGGTGGATTTGAGAGCATGAGGTGCGACGGTTGCATAGTCCGGTGGAGACGGGTGATCGAGGTTTATCGCGCAGTAGGAGATCGGGTCGAGTTCCGAAGCCGAGCGGTACATCTCAGGCACGAAGGCCGCGACGCGCAGACCCGTCTCGCCGGCGACCCATGCGGCGACTCGTGCGAAGCAGTGCAGTTCTTCAGGCATGGCGTCGGCAACTTCCAATGCCAGCAACAGGACCAGTTCCGGTTGCGCCAGGGTCAGGGTGAGCTGTTGCAACTGTATGGCGGGCGTGAATTGGCGAAGCGTCGGCCTTGCACCTGCGCGGCATCGGCGCACTGCGTGCCGCACCCAGACACGGTTCAAGGTCGGCGTGGCCGCTCCCAGGCGATCGATGACCGGCGTGTCCTGATCTGTTTTCGTGCCTTCGTCCGCATTCGGGTGAGAAAAGGGTTCGATCTCGCCGTACCAGTCCGGCCAGCGGGCCAGGGCAAGCCCGGCAAGCGCCTGAACCAGGAAATCGATGGCCGCGCCAAGATCCGTCCCCATAGGCCAGGAAACCGCCGCCAGCGGTGTTTGCTCTGTAAAGTCCGGCGCGCTGTCCATTTGCGCCAAAGCGTCCACGACGTTTGGCGCAAAAAAGGTTCGCACACGGCCCGGCGGAATTGCCGCGATGTGTGCGGCGATTGGGTGCGGGACCGCCGGTGCCCGTTGTTTGGATTGGTCGTTCACATTTTCCGTCTCGGTTTTTTTCAGCGTTTCCCGATCTATGCCGCCCAGAGGTAGCTCAGGGGTAGCGCCACGAGCCGCTCGCCGAATCGCACCGGTTTTTCGCCCAGGTAGAAGACCACGCCGTGTTGAAAGCGCGACCCCATCTCTTTTTGCAGGAATTCCAGGTGCTTGAAGTCCTTCGTCCCCACGCTTCCCGACGCCTTTACCTCAATCGCTGCGACCTGCCCTTGGGGCGTTTCGAGAATGAAGTCCACTTCGATGCCCGTCCGCTCGCGGAAGTGAAACAGTTCCAGGCGGCCCGTGTACCAGCTCATCTGCTTTCGCAATTCCAGGGCCACATAGTTCTCCACCAGCGCACCAAGGGCGATATCGGGGATTTTGCCCGTGCCGTCGATGCCGAGCAAGTAGGCCATGAGTCCGGTATCGCAGAGCATCAGCTTGGGGGATTTCACCAGTCGTTTGCCCAGGTTGGTGGACCACGGGAGCACGGGCTGGACGAGATAGGTCATTTCCAGGAGCGCCATGTATCGCTTTAGCGTGGAGAGGGGCATTTGCAGCGCGCGAGAGATTTCGGAATAGTTCGCGAGGCCCATGGACCGGCTCGCCAGCAATTGAAGGAGGCGCGGCAGGCTGGAGAGTTGCTCGATGTTGGCCAGGTCGCGCACATCGCGCTGGAGGATCGTGGTGATGTAGGCCCCGTACCACGCATCGCGTCGGCGCGCCGATTTGCGGTAGAGCGCCTCGGGGTAGCCCCCCTCGACGATTTTCTGGAGGTATGCCGCGCGGTCCAGGGCTTTCCCGGCCTTAAACTGCGGCTCGGGACCGAAGAGGGCCGAAAGAAAGCCTTCGGTTT
The DNA here is from genome assembly GCA_016791475.1 of Candidatus Hydrogenedentota bacterium. NCBI lineage: Bacteria > Pseudomonadati > Candidatus Hydrogenedentota > Candidatus Hydrogenedentota bacterium. The sequence goes on along the minus strand of JAEUWI010000013.1, from coordinate 3,594 downwards.
GCCCCGCCAGCTCACCCGCCGAAAAGGGCCACAGGGTCATCACTTCCATCCGCCCCGCCAGGGACTCACTGATTTGGGGCAGAAGCAGCACGTTCGCCGAACCTGTGAGCAGGAAGCGACCCGGCCTCCGGTCGCGGTCGACCAGCAGTTTGATGGCCGGAAAGAGCGCCGGGGCGCGCTGGACCTCGTCGATAATCACCGTGCCCCCATACGTCGATAGAAATCCAGCCGGATCGTGCTGGGCTCCCGCGAGAATCGTCGCGTCGTCCGTGGTCAAGTAGGACGCTTCGGACAGTGCCTGCGTGCAGGCCTGGATGAGCGTGCTCTTGCCGGTCTGGCGTGCTCCGTTGAGGAGGATGACGGGGGTATCTTCCATGGCTTCCTGGAGCATGGGTAGTAAATTTCGCTGTAGCATGGTGTAATTTTAGCCACACCGTGGTTAATTTGTCAATTATATTTCACGCATTAACAGCCTTTATATTGTGACAAATTAACCATTCAATGGTTAATTTGTCACCACATGGCAACAAGAATTCCAGATGCAAAACACCACTTGTCGTATCCACTCCAACCAGATGTCAATATATTGTGCAAGCACAACCACAGCATCAAATCACAAAGTCTCATCCATTGTCACTGGAAACGCGAGCCAAGACACCCCACAATGACCATCAACACTTCTGCCTCACTCAACAACACCATAACCTGAGCTCGCCTGCTTGCGCGGCGCGCCCCGCGCCGTTACAATCCTCCAATGACCATCCACCCCACATACCGCTTCACCGCCGCCGCGCTTTCCCTCACGGCACTGTTCAGCGGCTGCGACGCCATCGTGCGCAATTCCACCGACCCGAGTATCACGTCGCCGGTGGAAATGGCGGTCTTTGAGGGGGGCTATGGCATTGACTGGCACCAGAAGATTGCCGGGCAGTTTAATGAGGCCAACGGGGCGCAGGGAATCCACGTAAATCTCTGGGGCGACCCCCGGGTTATCGAGAAGGTGAAGCCGCGTCTGCTGCGGGGTGATCCACCGGACCTCATGATCATGAATCACCTGCCGATCTGGCGGCTGGTGGCGGCGGGCAAGCTTGCGCCGCTGAACGAGGCCCTGGACAAGCCCCTGCCGGGCGATGATCGGCCCTGGCGCGAACGGTTCATCCCGGGCACGCTGAACACCTACACCAGCGATGGCCAGGTCTACGCCATCCCCTCGGCCTTTGGCGCCTACACGTGCTGGTACGACGCGCGACTTTTTCGCGAGCATGGCTGGGCGCCCCCGAAGACGTGGGCGGAATTTGAGGCGCTGTGCGAATCTATCAAAGCGGCGGGCATCGCGCCGCTGGCCTTTCAGGGGAAATATCCCATCTATGCGTGGTGGACGCTTCAGACCTTGATCCACCGCTGCGGCGGGCTTGTCGCGATCAACCGCATCAACGCGCTGGAACCGGGCGCACTGACCCACCCGGACGTGGTGCGGGCGGCGGGAATGTTGCAGAAGATGAGCGCCGAGTATTTTCAGAAGGGCGCACTGGCCATGACCCACACGGAGAGCCAGCTCCAGTTTATCAACGGTCAGGCAGCCATGATCTTTTGCGGCCTGTGGCTTTCCAACGAAATGAAAGAGAGCACCCCGCCCAGTTTCGAGATGCGCTGCTTCAACGTGCCGGCGGTGGAGGGCGGCAAGGGGAATCCCATGCTCTTCAACGGCGCGGGCTGGGAATATGTCTACATGAGCAGCACGGTCCGCCACCCGGAAGCCACGCTGGAATTCCTCCGCTATCTCGTGTCGCCGGAACGGGCGCCGGACATGGGCCGGAGCATCGGGGTGATTTCCGCGATGAAAGGGGCCACGCCGCGCGAGGCCGTGACGCCCCCGCTCCAGTCCGCGCTGGACATGATCGAACCGGCCCAGGGCATCTTTCAGATCCGGCTGGAGAGCCTGCTGCTTCCCTGGCGCGTGCAGGTGATGCAGCCCGCGACGGCAAAGCTGTTGGCGGGCGAAGTCACACCGGAGGAATACTGCCAGATGCTGGAAGCGGGTGTGATGGCGGCGAAGGCCGAGCCCGACGCCATCCTTCCGGCGCCCGTGCTCTATGACCCCATCGCCTTCGGAGAGCCGTCATGAGCCTGCGCGGAAAGGAAGAGCGACGATTCATTGCGGTGTTTCTCGCGCCAGCGTTTCTGCTCTTCACGGCGTTCGTGTTTCTTCCCGCGGTGCGGGCGCTGCTGTACAGCCTCCAGAAGTGGGACGGCCTCGGCGAGCCCCGCTGGGTGGGCCTGGCGAATTTCACCCGGCTCCTGCGCGACGACACCATCTTCCTCACGGCGCTGGGGCACAACCTGATGCTTTTCTCCATCGCGGGCGGCCTTACCATCGCGCTGGCGCTCTTCTTCGCTTCGGTGTTGAGTCAGCGCGTTCATGGCGCGGGGCTCTTCCGCATCGTATTCTTTTTTCCGAATGTCATCGCCATGGTGGCCATCGCGCTGCTTTGGATCCTGCTGTACAGCACGACGGACTTTGGCGTGATCAACGCCATGCTTGTGCAAGTGCGCGATGCGGCGTTGGCGGTGGGCCTGTCCTTCCCCGGCATTGATCTGCCCTATCCTTTTCTTCAGTCGAAACACCTGATGCTTTCCATCATCCCCATGATCGTGTGGAGCGCCACGGGCTTCTACATGGTGCTCTTCCTGGCGGCCATGGGCGGCATCCCCCAGAGTTACTACGAGGCTGCGCGGCTGGAAGGCGCCAACCATCGCCAGCGGTTTTTCCACATCACCCTGCCGCTCATGCGGGAGATCCTCGTGGTCGCGGCGGTCTTCATGATCATCAGCATGATGAAGTATTTCGACCCCGTCTGGGTGATGGAAAACGAGATCCCCACTCGCGAGTCCCACGTGCTCGCCACGCTGCTCTACCAGAAGGTCTTCACCGAGTTCGACATGGGCTACGCGTCGGCGGTGGCGGTACTGTTGTTTTTGATTGTGCTCGGCGCGTCGGCGTTCAGTTTGACGTGGTCGCGCAAGGAACGCATTGAGTATTGATGGTGAAGAGGTTGAACCAGTAGAGTAGGGTGGGGCCGTAGCCCCACCCCCTCGTCAAACCGGACGTGCAGATTTCCCGCATCCGGCTTTCCTCTGTGCTCTCGCCTTGGGCATTCGTGTTACTTTCCAATTTGTCATAGCTTGCCGAGTCCCATGTGGTGGAAGGCTTCGTAGTAGGTCATGCCTTGCGGCGGTCTCCATGGTCTTTGGCTGCGCCTGTTCAGGTGCCGCCTCAGCCGTTCCCTCGTGTAGGCGTTGATATCTCGATATGCCTTGGCAGGGTAACCCACGCTGTAGTATTGCTTCCAGCCCTTGAGCTGGAGGTTGACCCGATGGATGAGGTCTGGTAGTGGTGTGTGACTCTGACTGGTGTTGATGAGCTTGCGTATGTTTTCCCGCTCACGTTCCAGCGCACCTTTGGAAGGGGCCATGTTCAAATACCTATGACTCCCGCCGTTCAGGTCCCGGTCATACCGGAAGGTATACCCGAGAAAGTCCACCGCCGTTCCTTCTCCTTTGAGGTTAACCACGCGGGTCTTCTCACGGTTTATC
>JAEUWI010000012.1 GCA_016791475.1 Candidatus Hydrogenedentota bacterium | reverse complement strand
GACCTCCTTTCCGAGATCCACAGTATGGGGACATTTTCAAAGAGTTAGCAGGGGGACATTTTCAAAGAGTTTCGACACTTCACAAGCTTCATGGTTCAATAAACTGGTTCAAGTCAAATCATTGTTGCACGAAACCATGGATGCAATTGGAACAAATAGGACCCAGCTTACCGCATCTATCCATCGCGACCGAGCAAGTCGATGTACTTGGCAGGTACTATGATTGCGGAATGACGCCTCATATCGTATTGCCAAGTTATGACAAAATCTACCAAGTGATGCGGTTTGAAGGACTTTGGCAAATGCCTTACTTGTCCTTTCAGAACCGCATGAAGGTCTGTATAATTGGATATAGCCTAAGACCCGATGACTTTCACGCTCATGCGCTTATCTATCCACAGCTTGTTCACGGTTCAAGAGAAGGCTATCTCGATGTCCGTGTAATAGACTTTGCAGAAAACAAGAAGCAAGAGGATGCCGTTAGAGCACGATACAAACATGTAGTGGGCTGCAAGTTCTGGTTCCAGGGTTTCAACGACGCATCTCTCGATTTTCTAAGTCAGTGAGGCAACGCTGAACGCATTGCCTGTGACTATCATGCAATGCGATATAACAACGACTCAGGTGGAACAGAGACGAAATGAAAAAGTGTCCATATTGTGCGGAAGACATTCAAGACCATGCTATAAAGTGCAAGCATTGCGGTGAATGGCTGAATACCACCCACGCACAGAACTCCAAAGGCGCGCCAGACGCAACCGCCAATTTGCAACGGACCATTGGTGAGTCTCGAGGGTCTGATTCCTTAGAGTCCGATCATCTTGCAACTGGCATGTACGATCATTGCGCGCCCGCAAGAGAGGATCGCCCCCCTGACCTTCCGAGGATGGAGGCAATGGTAACGCGGGGGGGGCAAAGCGCAAGTAGTTCTGAGAATATCGACCAAGTCTCTAATACTACAGTCACCAAGAAACGGCGTGCCACCCCAATTGACTGGGCTTTTATATTCTTCGGGCTGGGGGCACACGTTGCCTACATAGTATACCGAGACAACCTCCCACTGAACACACTCGGATTCTCGGTGGGTTTCGGAGGGGCCGTTGGAGCAAGTCTAGTCGGAATAGCGCTTTTTGCCCCCCTCCTTATCTACTTCCTCAAAGTCAGAATCGGAACAGGGATTGCCATCGCCATTTTTCTAACCCTTGGTCTCTCGTATTGGACAAGAGAAAGCGACATCAAAACTGCAACTTCCAAAGAATCGTCAACTCTTGGAGACGAGCAACTTGAGAACGCCAAAGGTGCCTTCAATACACTTTTCTCGGATGTGGAGCGCACCTGGAATGGAGCGGTGATCCCGGATCGAAATCACAGCGAAGCCTCCGTCGGAAGCCTGAAACCTTTACTGGATGCATTCAACAATTTCCTTGTCACCATACAAATTGAAAACACTGAGTTTTCGACACAGCTCACAAAATTGGACCTCCGATCCATTTTACGTCCCGAAGCACTATGCTCCGCAGAGGATCGAAAGAAAGGCAAGGAACTTCTTGAAGAGGCTTCGCTTATATTAGATAAGTACTCAACAACGCTTCGCGGTCGAATGACGGAGTTTACCACCGAGCTCGATAACCTGGACATGCCCGATGACGTAAAAAGAGAATTCATCGAGGGGTATAAGAATCGTCTACAAGAAGACGCCATTACGCCATTAGATGAGTTGCACCAGATTCAGCGTTCTTATATTCGCAAAATGTCAGATTTGCTAGCCTTCATGGACGGCCTGAAAGCAGGTGCCTACCCTCGCAATGAAAATATTATATTCTCAAATTCGAACGATCTCGACGAGTATAGACTTTATATGGGAAGTTTAGAAAAATTGGCGAACGATGAACTAGAGTGCATGGCTCGAATGAAAGAACGAGCCCTGCAAGGGGCGACTAAATTCCCAAACACTGACCATCTGCAACTCTAACTCACTACTGATCAAATCGCTGCGAGCCACGCGGTCCTTCAATTGCTTGCGCAGGATGTTGTACCCTTCTGTCGTCCCATAAAACTTGCCAGCACAGGAGATATCGATGCACCTTCCTCGCCCGACTTGCCCTTTCTTCATGACGATGTTTTTCACGCTCCTCGCCCCCATGGCCATCGCCCAGTCCCCCACCGTCACCATCGACCCCATCACGCGCCATTTCCACATCACGTACTCCGTCCCCGCTGATGCGCCCGACGTGATCGAGGTCCTCTGCTCCGTATCCCCCACTGGCGCGAATGCGTGGGTGCCTGCCCGGGTTACGCCGCTGGTATCGGAGACGGCGCTGGTGATGGTGCCGAATGAGGAGTGGACCCAGTGGGAATCGGAGGGCCGCGTTACGGAGCGGCGTGCCGCCGGGCTTTCGCGGACGGTCGTGTTCAATCCCTATCCCCAGGCGCAGGTGGATGGCAAGGTGGATGCGGATTTCCGCATTGAGGTGCGCGGTGCGGCGGATGCCGTCCTGGCGACGTACACCACCCACCTCGCGGCGGATCATTCGGATGTGACCTATATCGAGGACTGGTCGAAGGTCTTTCAGGCGGACCAGCTTCAGCCGGAGGGCGGTGAGGCGCCGGCGAAGTGGCAGTGGCGCACCGGCTGGCCTGCGGAGATGGGTATGTCGCACGGCAACAGCCTCTATGGTCACGCGGGCGATACGGTGCCACTCCCCCAGCTTTCCTATCCCCTCGATCTGAAGGGGTGGTACGCGGTCTACGTGAGCATTCCCGGCGCCATGAAGCTGCGCTTCACGGGGGATGAGCGGCTGGACACCTTGTCGTCGCGCCGGGGCGAGGAGGTGCTGTGGCGCTGGGCGAAGCTGGATCATCAGAATCTGGTTTTGAAGCAGCCCTACAACTACACGGGCTACACGCCCGCCACCATCGATTATGTGAAGTTTGTTCCGCTGTCTGACGAGCAGCGGGCCGCGCTGGATGCGCCCTATGCCCTGCCGCGTGACAAGTTCATCGCGGGCTATTGGGAGCCCTATTCCTTTGCCTTCGTGGACGATGTGCAGGATGCGCTCTGGCACCGGGAGTACCTGACGGCCTATCCCGAGGCGATGATCGACCTCGTGGACATGCAGATCGGCCGCTTCGGCATGACGGTGGTCTATGAATCGCGCCGGACGGAAATGCTCTACCACTCCACCATCGGTGATCCCATAGGCGACGTGGCCCAGCCCCTCACGGACAATGTGGGGCGTATGCAGCAGTTCACGAATACGCTCCAGACCTCCGTGCGCCATGCAGAGGAGCTGGACCTTCAGCTTCACGCCAATTTCGGCGCCAGCGCGTGCTACACCGGCACGCCGTTGCAGGGGCAGTTCTCCAAAGACCACCCCGAGTGGATGCGCGGCGACGCCCTCCGCTATGAAGTCCCCGAGGTGCGCGATTACGTGTTGGGGCTCTTTCGCGAGTCACTGGAGCTTGGCGCGAAGGGCATCTCCATCGATTTCTGCCGCTATCCCGGTTGCATCGACACACCGGAAACGGCCAACGGCTTCATGAAAGGGCTGCGCGCGCTGGCCGACGAGTTCAGCGCTGCGCGGGGCGCACATGTGCCGATTCTCGTGCGCTTCCCGGCCCAGGGCGTGGATCAGTTTGAGAAATTCGACTACGCCACCTGGGCGCGCGAGGGCTGGGTGGACTACCTCTGCCCGAGCAACATCCAGGGCCGTCACAATCACTTCAACATCGCGCCCTACCTCGCCGCGGTGGAGCACACGAAAACGACCCTCCTCCCCGCGACGGACGGCCTCGCCTGGGGCAATCCGTTGCCCGGCCCCTTCCTCTGGCGCGCGAAGCAGATCTACGATGCAGGCGCACCGGGCATGTACGTCTACCAAGCCGATGGCCGCGTCTTCGGATCGCCGACGGACCGCCGCACCATGCGCCTCCTCGGCAGCAGCGCCGCCATCAACCAATACTGGGAAGACGATGCCCGGCTGCGCCCCGCGCGGAGCAAGGGCATCTACGCCACCACCAACATGCAGGTCGAAGGCTGGTGGGGCTGGCAACGCCTCCGCGTGTGGACGGAGGGCATCCCCTTCGGCGCGATGGAATTTTACCTCGACGGCAAGCTGGTGGACACCAAGCCCGGCCCGCCCTATCTTCTCGGCACCGAAGAGCACGATTCCGACGGGATCATTCCGCCGGGTGAGCATATACTGAAGATTCGCGCGCAAGACGGCGAAGGCTGGCTGGAGAAAGAGTTCAAGTTGCTGGGGGCCGGGTAATTGACAATGGACAACGACAATTGACAATGGACAATGGACAACGAAAACCGGTTCTCGAATGACTACTTCCGTCCCTTAAGTCCCTCTTAGTCCATACGTCCCTTCCGTCCCTTCCGTCCCTTCCGTCCCTTAAGTCCTTCAGCCCCCTTTAGTCCATCGCGAAAATCTCAATCCCATAGCCCGGCACTTCCACGGTCTTCCCATCGCCCAGTTCCAGCGTTACCGGCTCCGGATCATAGTTGAGTGCGGCGATCTTCCCGCTCTCCAGTACGCTGAAGAAGGTGTGGTCCGGCCGTTCGACGGCGAGGAGTTTCTGCTCCACGGGCGGCAGCACCTTTGTTTCGCTCAGCACCTCGCGCACGAAGTTGCCGTAAAGCTCTGTCGGCTCCATGTCACCGCGAAAGCGATGAAAGCTCCCCTTGCCGGTGTTGCCGCTGCTCCACGCCTCGAAGATCGCCTCCGAGCCGGAAAGGCCGCTCACCGAACCGCGCGGGAAGGAGGGATAGATCACCGTGCCGCCCGCCTGGACCCACGCATCGATCTTCGTCAGCGTTTCATCGGGCAGCACCGCGCCCCACGCAAAAACCAGGACCCGGTATTTATCCAGGAAGCCATCGTCAATCAGACGCTCATCCAGATAGTCCACCTCCGTAACACGCCGCACTTCCGCCGCGCGGGGGTTAAAGCCCCAGGCATAGAGAAAGCGGAAAGCGCTGTCCTCCAGTTGATTCACCGTTTCCGGATAGAAGACCGCCACGCTGGTCTGGCCCATGGCACGTTCGTCGAGCGCCGGTGCATAGCGCAGCCACTGGGCGATCGAGAAATCAGTCCCCATGACGTTGCTGTAATACGTAAAGAAATGGTGTCCATCCGTGTTCAACGTCTCATAGAGGCGCCCCGCAATGCCCCGCCCGGTGTGGGAGCTGGCCGGTTCATAGCCCAGGGGAATTCCGTAGTGCTTTGCCGCGGACACCGCCAGGCGAGTCGCGTAGAAATTCTGCTCATAGCTGTCGGTTTCATTGGTCAGGCGGATGCCGCCGTCGATCTGCTTCATACTCTTCGTCTGCGCGCTGTAGTCTGTGCCCGACTCGCGGAAGCCCCAGCCGCCGGCCGACTGATAGATGGGCGTATTGGGCAGGGCCTTGCGCGTTTCCAAGGCCCACCATTCGCACCAGTCCGTCATGGTGTCGGTGTACCACGCCGTGAAATCGATGCGCTCCGCCGGCACCAGCATCTGCTCGGGCAGGCGCGGCTCGATCGCGTCGAAGCCCGCATATTCCGTCTTCCAGGCGGCATTGAGGGCGCCGATGTCGCCATAGCGCTTTTCCAGGAATTTTCGATAGTCTGCCCGCGCGTAGGCATCGCCGGCCCACCAGCCCAAGTGGATGTGCATTTCCTCTCCGGCCACGCCCCAGTTTCCGCCGGCGGGGTACTGGGACTCGCCATAGTTTCCGCTCGGTCCCAGGCGCACACCCTGCAGCACGCCCATGGGCTCATAGTGTTTGCCGAAAGCCTGGAGCACCCGTGTCACATGGCGCCGATGCGGCTCGTAGCAGATACTCTGCACCGCATTGGTCACGCCATGCTCCAGACAGATCATGCCCACGTTTTCTTCGCTCTTGATGAACCACTCCGGCAGGGCATAGGCCGAGCCTACAATCAGCAGAGGAAACAATTTAAGATCGTACTCGGAAATCTTGTTCACCACCGCGTCGTAGAATGAAAAATCAAACTGTCCCTCCGCCAGCGGCTCCAGACGCTTCCAAGACACATAGGCCTCGATACCATTGAATCCCAGCACCTTCGCCAGTGGGGCAAGATCGTTCAGTTCACTGATCGAATCCTCCAGCGCCTCCATCCCGCCACGAACGTCCACACCCGCTGAAGTCACCAGATCCATTGGTCGCTTCAGCGTCACCATGGGCTTCACATCGCGCGGCACCGCATCGGCTTTCGCAGCCCACGCGGCGTCATCCTGCGGCGGCAGCGCGCGAAGGGCCGTCACATGGTTGGCGCCCGTCAGGCGCACGGTCCACTCCGAGGCGCCAGTCGCCGCCCCGAAAGCAAACCAGGCGCTCCTTCGCGCCCCCGTATTAAGCCGGGTGTAGCTGCTGTGACGGCCCGACCCCAGCGCTCCGCCCGTGCCGGTGTCGACCGATGCGGACATGAGTCCCGCACCGTAATCCATATACTCGACTTCCAGCACAAAACCATCGGGAAAAGCCGGGGCCGCGCCGCGCAACGCGAGCTCCGTCGAAGCGTAGGGGTCGCGCGACGAAGGAACATCCACACACCAGACCCCATCCTTCTCCGTTGTCGCGATGCCGCTGGAAGCGATCTCAAAGCCGGAAAGACCGCCACCCACTTTAACCTCGAACAAGACTTCCGCCCCAGCCGCCGCGATACCAAACCACACCAGACTCAGAACCATCCCGACTCGAAACATTTTCTCTCCAATCAACGACGTACCCACACCCGCGAGCGGGGTGGGATGAGGTAATTCAATGCATTTCCCGATTCCAGAAGTACGGCGCCGGTAAGTCCGTCTGACAGGCGGCCGAAGTCTTCACCGCCCAGCGCGATCTCCGCGGGCGACGTGTTGTAATTCTGTATCACCCAGCCCGTTTCCCCCAGCGGCTGCAGCGTAACCCGCGTGGGCGCGTCCACGAGCGCCTCTCCCCCACCCTGAAACACGTTCCGGATGGTGCGGGCCCATGGCCTCGGCATATCGAGCATGCCCAGATTGCGCGGCGACAGCAGCACCTCATTCACCGCATCAAAATCGGCCTGGGTGAACATCTGGATATTGAGCACCGAGAGTCGCCCCGCACCCACGGCATGGGTGGTGAGGTAGGGCACCTTCTGCCCGTCCACCAGGGCCTCCAGCAGTACGTCGGCTGCTTCCGGCGCGATGCGCCCCGCCAGATCGAGGCCCCTGGGCACTTCTACTGCGGCACCATCCAGCAGCACCGACTCCGTGCGAATGGGGCTGATCGCAGGCACGCCGGACAAACCGGCACGGCGCGCCAGCGATTCGCCCTCCGCAGCCGAGGCCAATAGGCCCGTCGTCACCACGACGTTCTTTCCGGCCCGCAAGGACGCCTCAATTTTTTTCACGATAGCGGGATCATGGGCGCCGTAGGTCGGCACAAAGACTGAAGCCGCTTCGGCGGGATAGGCGGAAACGGGAATGACCGGCACGCCCAGCATCCCCACGAAGTCCATGATGTACATGTCGCTGCCCGGATCGCTGTTGGCCGGTTTATAGGTGGCCACACCCGTCACGGGCTGCTCGTCCACCGCGCTCGCGAGCCGCTCCAGGCCGGCCCGTTCCTGCTGGAGGAGGGCGAGTCCCGGGTGGCGCTCTTCTATTCCGGCCACACTGAAGAGCACAATGTCATTCGCGCCGGCCAGCACCGTCTGCCAGGCTTGCTCCACGAAGTCGAAGGCATCGCAGTCGCCGAAGTCGAACCAGGCCGCGCCCATCTTCCCCCGCGAGAGCGAGGCGATCCAGCGATAGTTCACGAAGCCCTCGTAGGGCTGGGTGAATCCAAAGCGCTGCGTGTATTGCCCCCGCGATTCCGTGCCCACCCACACGCCGTCATAGAGTTGGGGCTTCCGGTTCGTATCATAGCCAAACTGATGATAGCGGTCGTACGACTGGGGAAATTTCACAATCATCGTGATGTCGGGGTTCTCCTCCTTCGCCGGACCGATGATGGCCCGCTGCGAAAGCGACGTCATGAGATCGCGCCGATACTGGCCCCAGCTTCGTCGCCCCCGCGTTCGCTCGGACTCCGGACTGGTGTCGCCGCTGAGAAGAAAATCATCCACCACAAAAGTGTCGAAGACCCGCGCCGCACCGCGCACCGAAGCCTCGATATCCGCCTGGGTCTTCGGATTCTGGAAATTCATCCAGGCGAGGCCCTCGTTCGCGGCCACACCCCAGTCTCCGCCCGGCACCGTGGCAATACCCCCGGTGACGCGAAAGCCCTCGGCAGCGAAGTATTCTTTCAAGAGGCGCGCCTCGTCTTCCGAAAGGGCCGTGCCGCCGCGGTTGACTTCGATTATGACCCCGGAAATGTCCATTTCCCGGAGCATGGTCACGGCCGCCTCCCGTTTCGCTGGCTCCAGCCAGTTGCGGGCGCTATCCACCGTGCAATAGGTTGTGAGGCGAAGCGACGTCGGCTCAGAACTGGCACGGGCCGAAAGAAACCCGGCCAGTATCAGTATCGCTCCCTTTCCCCAGAGTCCCCAACCCCGTCCCATTCGTATTTTCAAAGCGAACTCCTCTCCAGGCCAACGGTTCCCCTCGTGTTGGCGTACTACGCGCGCCGTTCCCTCGCGCGGCGTGGAGACAGACGCTTCCTTTAGCTTCTCACAGGATCGAGGTCGAAGTCACGCACAATTGATGCTATTGACTCACGGACGAATTGTGAGAATTCCAGATTTCTGGTATCCTTTAGTTGAGTGGCGCCGCCGACCACGCTTGGGAGGTCGGGAGGCGCGAGGCCCGACCCATGCACCCCGTTGCCAAACGAAGCGCAGATCAGGGATCCCCCTGTCGCCAGCACCCGTTGGTGAGGCTCGCCCTTTTGCTCGCCCTGCTTCTGGTCGGCCCTTCCGTGGTCGGCGCCAACGCCCCCGAATCTCCATTCCGGATCGGTGTGTTGTACTGGTCCATGAATATACCCGGCCAGGTCGCCATGCGCCAGGGCCTGGAAGCCGAGGCCGAAGCGATCAACCACCGCGCGAAGGCCAACGGGGCGCGCGGCGTAGAGTTGCTGGCCCGCGTCGCTGGCGAGGGAAACGAGGGCATAGAGAACCAGATTGTGCAGATGAGCGCCCTGGTAATGGAAGGGGTGGACCTCCTCATCGTGCAGCCGACCGACAACGCCGCCCTCGTGCCGCCCCTGAAGGCCGCCAACAGCGCGGGAATCCCCGTAATAGCCTACGACCAATACATCAGCGATGGCGTTCTGGCCTCCTACCTCACCTCGGACAACTATCAGGCGGGCTATCTCGATGGCGAGTATATCGCCCACCATTTCCCGGACGACCGCGCCATCAGACTGGTCCTCGTCGAGTATCCCCACGTATCGTCGACGGTTGAGCGTGTAAACGGACTCCTGGACGCCCTCCAGGACCGCCGCCAGCGCTATGAGATACTCAAGACCTACATCGCCGTCGAGCCGGAAGGTGGGCGCGCGGCCGGCGGGGCCATACTCGCCGATTTTCCGGAGAAGGGCGGAGTCGACGTGGTTTTCGCCGTGAACGACGGCGGCGGAATGGCGGTCGCCGAAGTCCTCTCCGAAGCGGGTCGAAGCGAGATCTTCATGGCGACCATCGACGGCGATCCACGCTCGGTCGAGCGCATCGCAAAGGGCGAGGGCCTGATCCGCATCGATTCGGCCCAGTTTTGCGGCCCCCTCGGCGCGGAAGCCATGAAGACGGCCTACCGCGTGCTGAACGGCGAGAAAGTCGCCCCCCACATCCTGATCCCGGTCTTTCCCGTAACGGCGGAGACCGTCGCCAACTACCGTGGCTGGATGGGCCCAATCCCCGGGCAATTTACGAAGCCCTGGCCGAGCACCCTGGCGGAGTGGAAGCCAGAACCGAAAGCCGCCAATGATTCCGACACGCCTGAAGCGCCCTGAGCGCCGGGGAACGCGCCTCCCCACCCTCACCCACTTCGATCGAAAGATCGCCCTGGGCTTTGGCGCCTTGGTGCTCCTGCTCATGCTCGTTGTCACCATGGTGGGCAACCATGCCTATCGGCGCGTGGCCCGGGGCAATGAAGAAGTCCTCATCACCGCCCTCTCGGGCATTCTCGCCGACTCCATCAACCGCGCCAGCTTTTCCGGACGCTATCACCTGCGCGGCCTCCTCGAACAGCTCGCCCGGGAGCACCGCCAACTCGCCTACGTCTATGTGGCGAGCACCGAGGGTGAAATTATCGCCCACAGCGATCCCGCACTCAACGCCACGCGAGTATCCAGCGACCTTCTCCCCGATCTCGAGCGCACCATCAGGAGCGAGGCCCCCTACGTCCGTGAGCGCGCCGAAGGCGAAGTGCCGATACAGGAAGTGATCATGCCCTATCGGGCGGGCTACGAAAACCAGATCGGCGGCATAATCGTCGCCGGTGTCTCCCTGAGCAACCTCAGCGCCCCCACACTCCGTACCTGGGCCACCATGATCGTCCTCATCGCCGGTCTGACCACCCTTTCCCTCCTCGCCACGTACCTCATGAGCAAACGCTTTGCCGGGCCCGTGAAGCAACTGGCCTGGACACTCCACGGCATTCTCGAGCACAGCCCGGTCTACATCGGCATTTTTCGGCCCGATGGCTCCCTCCAGGAGGCCAGCGCAAACTACCGGAGCGTTGCCCTCGGCGACCAGGCTCCCCTGCGGAACACCCTGGCCGATCTCCAGGCCCCCGGCCATCAGAAGGCGGAAGTTTGCGAATGGGAATTCGTGCGAAACGGCGATCACCGCGTCGCCATGGCCACCACCTTTCCCATTTCCCGCGACAGGGACGGCGACATCACCCTCTTCTGCGCCATCGCCGCCGATATCACGGGACAACGCCAGGCCGAGGCCGAGCTCCGTAAACATCGGGACCTCCTGGAACAGACCGTCGGGGAGCGCACGCAGGCCCTGGAGGACGCCAACGCCGAACTCGCCCGGCGCGGCCACCAGGCCCTGCAATTAAGCCAGCTCAAGGAGTCACTGCTGGGCGACGCCTCCTTCGACGTGAAAATGCGCGGCATAGCCGCCTGCGTCCTGTCCGTGCTCGATGTTGCCGTCTGCCAGATCTGGATCGCCGGTCCGGGCGATCGCTGCGATCTGGGCTGTATCCATAGCGGCGATGGCGCGCCGCCACGGCGTTGTATCGATCAGGATCGATGCCTCCACCTCGCCGTCAGCGCAACCCGCAATGCCGCCGCGATGCCGATGATCCATGATCGCGTGCCCCTCGGCCTGCACCGGGTGGGAAGGCTGGCGGCGGGAAGCGCCCAGAGAGACATCACCAATGACTTCCACGGCACGCCCGAGAACCCGGAGCCCCGTTGGGTCCGGGAAATGGGGCTCAGCGCCTTCGGCGGATACCGACTCAACTCGCGATTCGGCGACCTGGCGGGCGTGCTCGCCGTTTTCGGCGACCATCCCTTCGCCCCCGACGACGAGGCCGTGCTGGAGGATCTCAGCACCACCACTTCCTACGTGATCCAGGCGAAGCACGACGCCGATGCCTTGGAAGCGGCAAACCGCAGTCTGGTTCAACGTGAACGCCTCGCCACCCTCGGCGAATTGACCGCCACCGTGAGCCATGAACTCCGCAACCCCCTCGGCACCATTCAGGCCTCCTATTTCCTCCTGAAGAATCGCCTGTCAGGCAGTGCCGACGAAAAGGTCGGTGGCGCATTGGAGCGGGCGGGCCGGGCGATCCAGCGCTGCGACCGGATCATCGAGGCCTTGCTGGATTTCACCCGCGAAACCACCCTTCACCGGGAGATAACCCATTTGGACACCTGGCTGGAAGAGGAACTCCGGGCCTACACTTTCCCCGCCAGCGTGACCGTGCGTACGGCCATCGAAAAAAGTATCCAGGGAAGCTTCGATCGCCAGGTCCTGTACCAGTGCCTCACCAATGTGCTTAACAATGCCTGCGACGCCGTGCTGGAGGACGCCGACTCAGGCGGGGAAAAGCCGAGTATCATCACCGTTTCGCTCGCCCCCTGCTCCGGCGGTGTCGTGCTCACGGTGGAAGATACCGGAGCGGGCATCGCCCGGGAAAACCTCGACCAGATTTTTACGCCCCTCTACAGCACCAAGGGCTTCGGCACCGGCCTGGGGCTGCCCCTCGTGCGCAAACTGCTTGACCTGCACGGGGGCCGCATCGATGTAACCAGTCGCCGAGGCGAGGGCACCATCGTCCGCATGACCCTGCCGCTCGAAGAGTCCCCGAACCCCATCAGCGCCGCCACGGCCCCCTGAGGAATACCGCCATACTTACTTCGGCTTGTAGTCCGGGCACTTCACCGCGTTCGGGCGTTGGGGCCGGGTACAGGCCGATCCGTAGTCATATTGACAATTGTCACACAGAAACTCCGTGGGGCAACGAAAGCGCAACCACCACGCCTGAATACGGCTCAAAAGACTCTGCTGCGTGCTCATGATTTTCTTCCGAACTGTTCTCGGTGGGCCAGGGGCAACATGCCCTCGCTTCTTGGTCACAGTCTAGCAGAATGAACCCAACCGTGAACACCTGCCGGTTGGTCGAACCCCTTCAGCCTGTGTGCCCCCACACGTCGGCGCCCGTTCAAGGCGCCTGCCGCCGCAGCGGCCAATAAAAGTAAATAGTTGTCAACAATTACAACTTTTTGCAACTATCCAGGTGGTTTGGCGCCCCGACTCTCCCTCCTGCATATCCGCAAGCCATTTATTTGCAAATTGTTAAGAAATAACCAACGGCGCGGCGCACTTCTTGCTAACATTGTGTTCGATGGCGCAACATGAAACAGGTTAACACTTGGGGAGATTGCCACTTTCGCGTCGAATTGGTAAGACCGGGGAATCCATCGTTCATTGTTGGTCACACGTGTATGTCTAAGCTGAGAGCGTCATCCCTCAGCCTGCAGTAGCCCAACCTTTTCAGAGGACAATTCTATGAGCATGAAAAGACTATTCTTGAGTTCGGCCATTGGTGTCTACGCCCTGCTCTCCGCCGGGTCTGCCCAGGCCCTCCTCCTCAACGCGAGCGGCACAATTGAATTCCACAACGAGGTGGACATCTATACCGGCACGTTGACGGATGACGTGTTCAATGTCCGCATTTGGACCGATTCCTTCCTGAACGCCTTCAACTTCGATCCCATCATCGCCTTGTGGGACAGCTCGGGCAATCTCCTTTTCCAGAATGACGACAATCCCACCATCAATCCGAGCACACAGACCTACTACGACTCGGGCATCTACATCCCCACGCTGGCGCCGGGGGACTACTTCTTTACCGTCACCTCGTTCAACAATTTTGCCAACGGCACAAATCTGTCCGACGGCTTCCTCTATGACAACGAAACGCCCATTCCGATCGGTACCTGGACCAATGGTTCCCAGAGCTTCTACAACGTCTGGTTCGAAGCCAGCCCCGTCCCCGAGCCCGCCACAATGACCCTGCTCGGAATTGGCCTCGGCGGCATGATGCTCCGGGCCGCCCGCAGGCGCAAAGCGAGCTGAGTAGCCCCGAACGTTCAGGAATGCATCAAGCACAAGGGCCGCCCCTCATCGGGGCGGCCATTTTTTGTGCTCTTCGGTGCCTTGGGCAATAGTTCGGGCTGCGCCCCAACTATTGGCCACCGCCTTCTATCCCTTATTCCCAAACCGCTTCCGGTAGGCCGGGGGCGACACGCCTTCGACCTTTTTGAAAAGTCGGGCGAAGTTGCTCTGATCGGAGATACCCACGCGCAGCCCCACGGCGGCTACGCTCAAGCCCGTCTCCCGGAAAAGACGCTTGGCGCGGTCCACGCGGATTCGCCCCACATAATCCGAGAAACTCATGCCGAACTTGCGCTTCAACCGGTGACTGATGGCCGAGGGCGTTTCGCCCAGTTGCGCAGCCACCTCCTCCAGCGTGACGCCCTCCACCAGTCGCTCATTGACCAGGGCGAACAACTCGGGATAGTTCGGCAGCGAGACTTCGGCCTGTTCCCGCGTCGCCGAACGCCGAAGAAAACTGAAGAGTCGCAGGGTCGCGTCCAGAAGAGCGCTGTCGTTTTCCCCGGCGGTCACCGCCTCCATGAAAACCGGATAGGCGTCCCAGGCGGCCTCAACGGAAAGCCCCGTGCCCGCCAGACCTTCAAGCGCGGCACTGGCCAGCGTGGCCACACGGGCCCGGCGCTGATCAAGACTCCGCCCCCCACTGCGATGCAATTCCTCCAGGTCGCCCTGCAGCAAGCTCCGGGCCTGCTGGAAGCTGCCGCCGGCGAGGGCCGCCACGATGGCGGGGACGATACCCGCCGCCGCAGTCTCGCGTGGCGTTGCGCGACGGCGCGGGACGGGCGTCGATACGATAACGCCCTCGGCGGGAAGCGGCTCCGGGGCGACCGCGCTGGCAGCCGATTTCCACGCGGCCTGAAGCGCCTCCATGCACCATTCCGCGATGGCGGGCGCCGAAGCGGCGGGCGCCCGGTGGATGTCGTCCAGCGATACGGGCAGCGCGTCCAGTTTTTTTTCGAGGAGATTCTCGAAGCCCGCCTGGATATCGGCCTCAAGCGAGCGCTGCTCTTCCATCGGGCAAAAAGGCCCGAAGGTCATGACGAATTTCTCGCCGGGCAGCACCGGTGCGGACACGCAGGCGAAACCCAGATGACAGATGAAGGGCATGGGACGGCGCTGGCGCAAGGCCATGCTCGCCGCCGTGGTCCGGGAGAGACGGCAGGCCGAGGCGCCGCCGGGAAGCGATTGAACCTGGCGGCAGGCAGCGCACTGTCCCCACCCCACGATCCGCGCCCCTTCCTGATTCCGTTCCACGAAGTGAACACTCAGGGGAACCCCCGCGCCCGTGGCGGCCCGGGCCAGCAGGGCCAGAACCGCGTCCGATCGCAGGAATTCCAGGGGGGTCATGGCGCAACCACCTGAAAAAGCGGCGTGGGCGCGTCCTGCGTGGCCAGAAACATCGCCGCGCCGTGCTCCTTCAATACCCCCCGCACCCGGCGCTCCACCAGTTCGGGGGTGTTGTTCTTTTCACTGATATGCACCAGTATAACAAGCTGCAGACCGTCGTGGAGCAGACTGTGCAGCAGGGAGCACATGTCTTCATTGGACAGGTGGCCCTGGCGCCCCCGGATGCGCTGCTGGATCTGGGGTGGATAGTGGCCATTGCGCAGCATTTCGGGACAGTAGTTGGATTCGATCACGAGGGCATGGGAACCGGTCAGCCGATTGCGCACCAGGTGTGACGCATGGCCCAGATCCGTAGCCAGGCCAAACTGCGCCCCCTCGGACCGCACCGTAAAGCCCACGGGGTCCGCCGCATCGTGGGACACGCTGAAGCTTTGAACCTCCATGTCCCCCAGACGCAGGTCGTCGCCCGCCTCGAAAAAGTGAATCTCCCCCCGCAACCCGAGATTCGCCGGCAGACTGTCGTGGGTGCCCCGGGTCATATAGATGGGAATATCCAGCTTTCGCGTAAGAACGCCCAGCCCGCCGACGTGGTCCCCATGTTCATGGGTCACGAGGACAGCGGAGAGCCCATCGAGGCTTTCACCGACGGCTTCCAGGCGTTGCGACAACTGCTTAAAGGAAAGGCCGTTGTCAATTAATATCTTTGCGCCGCGTGAACGGAGCAGGATGGCGTTGCCACTGCTACCACTTCCAAGTAGGCTGAATTGAAGCACTTCCACTCTCTTTCAAGGCCGGGCTAACTGCTTGGGGGATAAGCAAGTATAGCAAGTAGCGGTCCACCTATCAATTGACACCCTGCCGGGCCAGTGCTATAATGGCATGTGTCTTGCTGGAAGGAATACGCGCACTTATGATGCACATGGAACATCGGCTGGTTCAGACCCAGCGTCAACAGCTTATTTTAACCCAGAAAATGCAGCAGGCACTGCATATTCTGCAGTTAAACGGGGTAGAGCTGGAACAGTATGTCCAGCAGGAACTCGAGGCCAATCCCTTTCTGGAGCAAAAGCTCAAAAAGGAAGATCAGCTCCCGTTGCCCACGGGGGATTCTATTCGACAGATCGACGAGCCCTTCGACGAGTCCTTTGATCTCGACCGCCACACCGATACCTGGGACATCCGCTATCGGGAAGGGCAGGACCTGAGTCACAACGCCGATCTCTATGCCCGGCGCAAATTCTACGAAGACTCCATCACCCAGGAAGAGTCCCTCCGGGCCCATCTCCTGTCCCAGTTGACCCTGTCCACGGACAACGATCAGGACTACCTCATCGGCGAGCGCATCATCATTGGCGATATCGACGAGCGGGGCTATTTCACCGGGGATGAATCCTTCATCGCGGCGGAGCTCATGGTACCCGTGCTCGCGGTGGAGCGGGTCCTCCACAAGATCCAGCGTTTCGAGCCTACCGGCGTGGGCGCCCACGATGTGGTGGAGTGCCTTCTCCTCCAGATTCAAGCGGAATACCCGGAAAATGAACAGCTCGTCGAACTGGTGAGCAATCACCTCGACGACCTCATGAACCGACAGATCCCTAAAATCGCCAAGGCCATGAAGATCACGCCGGAGGAGGTGGAAAACCTCAAGAAGCAGCTTTCCACCCTCAACCCCTGGCCGGGTCACGAATACGAATCGGAACCGCCCCAGTACATCGCGGCGGAAGTCGTGGTGGAAAAGGTCAACGGCGAGTTCTTTGTCCGCTTGGCCGACGAACGCCTCTCCGACCTGAACATCAACACGGAATACCACGAAGAGATAAAACACGCCGGCCTGGACAAGGAGGGCAAGGACTACGTCCGCGCCAAGCTGGAATCCGCCAAGTGGCTCCAGCGCAACATCGCCCAGCGCCAGCAGACCATCCTCAAGGTCTCCCAGGCCATAGTGAACTACCAGAAGGACTTCCTGGAGAAGGGCATCGAACACATCCGCCCTCTGACCCTTCAGGTCATCGCCGACGAAATCGGCGTCCACGAATCCACCGTCGCCCGCACCACCCGGGGCAAATACATCCAGACCCCCCAGGGCCTCTTCGAGCTCAAATACTTCTTCTCCTCCGGCGTCTCCTCCGACTCCGGCGACAACCAGTCCTCCAAGAGTGTTCAGGCCAAAATCCAGAAGCTCATCGAGGCCGAAGACCCCTACAAGCCCCTCAGCGACCAGAAAATCGCCGACATCCTCAAGAAGGAAGAAGGCACCATCGTCGCACGCCGCACGGTCACCAAATACCGCGAGGCCCTGAACATCCCGCCCACCACAAAGCGGAAAAAGTTCAAGTAAAGCCCCCCTCCGAGAGCACGCCCGATAGTACAAGCGTGCCACACGATTGCGAGGTACGAGCATTCGTGTGCCCTGAGCCACACCCGCTGTAGACCCTAAAAAGGAACCCGCCCTGCCCTTCTGCATCGCAGAATAGATGGTCGACGCCGTTTACTCAGGGGTGCCTGTCCGTATTCTTGTTCCGTGAATTTCCGTGCCTTTCCGTGGTCGATCCTCCGTGGTCGCTCCTCTTCTGATGACCACAGCATGGCAACCGGATATTCGCGTCCAGTCGCGTCCATTCGTGGTTCAGCGCCATCACCCGTGCCCAACCGTCACTCAACACAAGTTTTTCCTCGCATTCGCGGGCCGGGAGCGTATAATAGCGCGCCGACGGGGGACGTCGTTGTGTCGGGTGGGAACGTGTGAAGTGGTCGTGCCCTGTTGCGCGGTCGGGAAAGGAAGAATCGTGAAGAAGTGCAGCCTTCGGTGGATCTTTGTCTTGGGCCTGGTGTCACTCGGGGGAATCGCGGCGGAGGCGGAAGACGGGACCGCAGCGTCCGGAGAAAAAGTGAACACGGCCGTTGTGCCGGAACCGGGCGGCAGCGACACCTGGCGCGAGCGGCACGCGGCGATGAATGCCCGGGCGAAGGAGGGAAATGTCGATCTTATCTATATCGGCGATTCGATTGTGGGGAACTGGAAGTGGGAAGGCAAGCCCGTCTGGGATCACTACTATGCGAAGCGCAACGGGATGATCCTGGGTATTTCCGGGGACCGCACGCAGCAGGTGCTGTGGCGCCTGCAAAACGGAAACATCGAAGGGATTTCGCCGAAGCTCGCCATCGTCATGATCGGACAGAACAACGGCCCCTTCAACACCGGGGAAGAGATTGGCGCCGGGGTGACGGCCATCGTCCAGACCCTTCGGGAAAAGCTGCCCCAGACAAAGATCCTCATACTGGCCATATTCTTCCGGGGGGAAAAGCCCACGGAAGAGCGGGCCGTGCTGACGAAGGCCAACGAGATCGCGTCAAAGCTGGCGGACGACAAGATGGTGTTCTACATGGATGTGAACTACCTCTTCCTCCAGCCGGACGGAAGCATACCCGCGTCGCTCATGCCGGATTTTGAGCATCCAAACGAAGAAGGACATCGCGTCTGGGCGGCGGCCATCGAGCCGAAGGTGGCCGAGCTCATGGGCGATGCGCCGACACCCGAGATGCCGAAACAGCCCTAACGGTCGGCAATGGGCCGTAGGGTCGTAGGGTCGCAGATGCGGCATGAAGTGGTCCCGCCCTGAAAAGAGTCCCATTGCGGTGAAATGATGGATCATCCGCTTTGAGGATACGTCGGCAATTATGCCGCCGCATACTTGTGCCTGCCAGCGAAAACGAAAATTCACGACTACCGTCTACCGGAGCACTACTCGACGGGCCAGAACACCGTATTTGGGCATGCTCTTCCGGCCCTTCGGGCCGGAAGACTTAATCGAACCGGCTTCGCGAACAATTGCCGGAAGATTGCCTGTGCCTGTGTTTCTTGAACGAATCTCGCCTCGAGAAGCCCACATGGTTAAGCGAATGTACGCTCAAACCGGATGAACCGAAATGATCGACCTCCCCTATTGGTATGGAGCAGACCTTGACGTGCCGGACGCGGAAGAGCTTGGCGAGGAGCAGCTTCTTGAGGGGCCTAAGCCATATTCTTCTGCCCGATCGCGGCACAATCCCCCAACAACGGGAAGGCGACCGAAGGTGGACTGCAAATTCGCCGGAGGCGAATTAACCCTCCAGGTTGATACAGGGCATGCTTCAATTCAATCGGGCGCGGAGCGGGTGTGTGATGTCTTTGGCTTGCTGTCCAAAGTCGAATTCCCGTAAATGACACGGCCTTTCCACACCACATAGGCCTTTGCCTCAACCTGCAAGGTTAAGCCACCTTCGGCGCGCTCCCAGGTTCAAAAGGGCGACCTTAGAAATGGTTTCCCGAGGGAACTCGTAGGGGTGCATAGGAAGTCCTCATCTATAGGTGGCCGCCCCGTTTTCCTGCCTCCATAAGAACGCGCATTCCCACTCGTGAAATCCTTGCATTGACTCCATGATACATTCGGTAGTCCGGCAACGTGAGCGAGACCGTACAATCGTAGCCCCCGCCACGGCAGACTTTATCACTGACAGCCTTCTCAGGAAGGACTACGGGGTTTTCTCTTGCCTTGTCATCGTAGGCTCTGTAGGTATCTAAGCACCACTCGTAGACATTTCCCCCCAAATCATAGAAGCCGAATGAGTCGGACTTCCTGGTACCTACTGGATGCGTACTGTTCCCGCTATTTTCCGCGACCCAGTTGTACGCGAGCAACTCGGAACTATCAACATTCTCTCCACTCTCTGCAATCGCACCAAGCTTGCAGGCATACTCCCACTCGGCTTCAGTCGGAAGCCGAAAGACAGCTGATCGCCGCCTTGTCAGTTCTTTGCAATACCTATTAGCATCGGACCAGCTTATTCCCTCAACCGGCCTGGCTGCTCCCTTAAACATCGACGGATTTGAGCCCATGACGCGACTCCACTGTGCTTGGGTAACTTCAAACTTACCAAGCCAGAAACCTGGGCTGATACGCACCTTCCTCATAGGACTGGAACCATTTCCAGAATTCCCCCCCTGATAGAAGACCCCAGCAGGAACCCAGATGAACTCCATCCCCCCAAACTCGGCGGTTGCTCCAGGTGGTCGAACTGAATCCGCAGGGCTTTCATCTGGTCGCACCATGGACTCAAATGCAGGAGGTGCGAGTGACCACGCAAGAACCCCGACCAATACTAGCAGTGATAGTCCGACCGCCGCACCCCCAGCCTTCCAATAGTAACTCATTCCCTAACACCCTGCTTTGATGACTTAAATTCAGACGAAAACCGGTTGCACGACGTACGGCTGTGTTGTCTCAGCCTGAATCGGAGTGGTGCCCGTATTTCTTAGTGAGTTCGGTCAGTTGCACTCAGCATCTTTAACCGCCCTTCGGGCGTGAGTTTTTTAGGCATGGCAGGTTTATCGTCCGATGAAGGTGGTCGCGGGCGTGACACGGGTTGCGCACCACGCCCCCTTATCGTCCGATGAGCCTGGCCGGGGTATCCCTCGGGCGGTTGCGATCCCGCAGCGAAGCCGCCCCGCTTGAAGGTCATTGATGCGCCGTCGGTGGATGGCGTCCATGGCCCGCTCTTTAGCGTAAACGGGCACAGCCCTACCGGCCGAGCCGGTCCTTCGGGTTCTTAATCAGCCAGATTTCGGTGAGCTCGGGGTCGCCCCAATTAACTTGTAGTCGACCCGTTGCGATGGCGTCTTCCGGCACGAGATAAGACACAACGGCACCGTGGGCCTCATTCAATGTCTTGGGCTTCACCGTCACGCCGTTGACCGCAAGGGTGTCGATGCGATAGCCCGTCACGCGAATTTCATAGTCCGCCGCCGGATCGATCTCCTCATACACGACGGCGATGGGGTGGTCCATGCTCACGAGGGAGGACAGGCGGAGTCGATTGAAGCCCTCCTCCCACTTCCAGAAGCCGGGGTTGGGGTTGCGGCGCATGAGCGGGTCGGTTTCCAGGGCTTCGCCGCGCACGAGGTGGGTGGAACGGTCGAGGGTTCCAAGGTCGTCGTAGAAACTGCCGGGGCCCGGCACTTCCCAGGTGTGGATCACCTTCAGGGCCGCGTATTTCTCCGCATCCGAGGACAGACCTCGAATGCGCGAGAAATTGTCCTCCAGCCAGTGGCGGTTGTTCATCGGCAGGTCGAGGTAGTCCAGAATGGCCCCGCGCTCCAAACCGGCGGCCTGGTATCTCTCCACGCTCGTCTGCAGGCCCAGCGATTCGAAAAGGTCGTCGCACAGCGCCACAATATCGGCGCGCAAATCGGTGGCGATGGGCTGGGTATCCACGCGCGCCAGAATCGCGATGGCCTGGTCCATGGCCGTGTCCGCCCCCAACGACTCGGCTCGGGCCAGCACCGCGTTGGCCTCCCCTTCCAGGCCACGTTCGTTCAGCACCCGCCGCCGGATGAAGGCGTCATACTTGGCGCGCAGGAGGCAGAGCTGCCACCGCCAGTTCTTCGCGAGCTCGGGTTTCGCCGCCGTCATGTCTTCCCACACGGACAAGGTTGATTCCACGGCGCCATTCCGCGCGAGGGGGCCTGCCCAGTTCTGCTCCAGGCCGAGAATGCCATCCGCGGCGCGCTCGGCCGATTCGGGCCCGAAGTAGAAGCGTGCGTACTCGACCAGGACCTCCCGAGGCTCCGAGCCGGGTGCCCACGCCATGGCGTTCCAGATAACTTTGTTGATGTCATCGTGGGCGCCTTCGGAGTAGGAGACAAAGCCGTCGGTCCAGGGCGCGGACCAGTTCTGGATGAGGGACTGGTAATGGGGCTGCGGATTGGGCCCTTCGCGACCCAGGGTGCGGGCCAGCGCGGGGTCCCACCAGGCGGCGGGATACTGGGCCCGGCAGGAATGGGTAATGTCGGGGTAATCCCGGAAGCGGTACTTCCCGGGGAGCCGCTTCCGGGTGTCGGGGAGGTACGGACTACCGGGGCCATCCACCAGACCGCCAAACCAGGGCAGGTCGTGGGTACTTAGGTAGTCGAAAACGTAGTCGACCTTCTCGTCGTCGAAGTTCTGCATGGAGACCCATATTCGGGCTTCGGGATGGTGTACCCGAAGGCGCTCGGTCATTTCCGCCATGAGGGGAAAGAGGAGGCTGGGGTGGTTCTCTCCCGGATCCCCACCGGGCACGAAGATGTGGGCGATGCGCGGAGTGTCGGCGTAGAGCGCCGCCTCTTCCGCAAGGAAAGCTGCCCGCCGGGCCTCGTCGGTCGCATCGAAGGTCACCGGGGAGTAGACCCAATAGTCGAGGCCATAGTCAATGCAAACCTGGCTCAGATGGCGGTTCATTTCCGCCGGGGCCGTCTTCCGATGAGGCCCGCCACCACTCAGAGGAATATTCTCGATGCTGTTCGCGCCAAACAGGGCCAGCTCGCGGATATACTGCTCATAAAAGGCCGGGGTCCAGGCGTCGTAGGAGTTTGCCAGGCTCCGGTACGCCATTTGATGGCCCCGTATCGCCTGGCGCGGCGCCGTGTGAATATCGGTGTCGCTCGGGATACTCGCCCGACTCGGCCCCCAATCCAGGATCCGCAGAAGCTTCCCCACGCCATACAGCAAGCCCCGCCCATCCTTGGCGGTGACGTAAACAGCACCGTCCTGAACGCGCAGATGGTAACCTTCCGAAGCGATCGGTCGCCCCCCGGAATCGGCGGCCACATCAAGCAGGATGACCGTCCCCGCGGTTGGTCGCCGGGTATCCGCAGGCCACGCGAGGCCGGTGCGCTTTTCCACTTCCTCCCGCAGCACCACGGCGGCCTTGGCCTCGCCGGGCAGCGGTGTACCCGCGCGCGTCACGATGGTGGCCTTTTCCAGCGACAGTCGTTCGGCGGCGGGTGCCGTCCGCAGGGGTAGCAACAAAACGGCGAGCAAGAACAAGAGAACGTCGCGAGGCCCGAACCAATACATGAGAGGGATTACTCCACTATTCCCATTGGGATAGAGTCATTCATTTGCCATACCCTAGCACATCCCGGACCCTGCCGCCATGCTTGTCGCGGATTGGATGGACACCGCGTTTGCGTCATGGCCCCTCGAGCGCATCACTCGTCCGCCATGGTGTAGTCTCCGGCCTCCAGCCGCGCGATGAGCTTTTTGGCCCAGGCTTTCGTTGCCCCCAGTGCGCCGCTCCAGAGCTCCAGGAGATCGGCGGTATGGGGCGGCGTATCGCGATCGGAAAAATTGGGCGCCAGCCCCTTCAGGTGGCGCTCGTTTTTCGCGAGGGCCGCGTGCAGGGTTCGCAATTGTGTGAGGGCTTCTTCACGGGGCAGGACATGCATGAAGGCGATTCCCGCGCCCAGCGTCTCCAGATCGAAGCTCAGGAGCGCCTTCCGGACGAGTTCGAGAAAGGCCGCCTCCCCGGCAGGCAACAGTTCATAAGCGATGCGCCCCGGACCGTCGGGACTGTGCTCCGCGCCGATGGACCGGAGCATGCCCTCTTTGGCAAGCTGGTTAAGCGCGTGGTAGATGGAGCCCGGTCTGATGCGGGTCCAGGTTTCCACTTCCCAGCGTTCCAGTTCGCGCTGGACCTTATAGCCATAGGTGGTCCCCTGCTTTCGAACCACACCAAGAATCAGTAATCGGACTACGGACATTGCACCACTTCCATGCTGTAGAGGGCTGACGGAATTTGACTGCGGGTCGGCTGTGGGCTATGATTCACTACTCAAGCTTGAGTAGTCAACCCCGATGCGAAGGATCCAGCCATGAGCGCACCCATTCCCCTTGCCGAGATGATAGACACCTTGACCAATGCGCTTCCGGACACGCAGGTTCAGGAGGCCATGGGGAATCTGTTTTTCTTTGCGGGCGAGGAACGCAACTTCCCCTTTGCCACGCTGGTCACCCGCGATGATGACTACGACAACTTTTCTCAGCTCGACCGGTCCGGCGCATACCGGCTGAGCGTGGGCGTTCGGAAGCAGACCTTCGGGGCACTCTTCCCCCGAGTGGAGGAAGAGGACCCGGAACCTGACTATACCGTTCTCGATACCCTCATGCCCCATCCAATTTACGGAAAAATGTACTGGCTGTGCGTACTCAGCCCGAGCGCGTCGACCTTTTCGTCGATGGAGCCCCTGCTCCGTGAATCCTACGAACTTCAGTCGAATCGAACACAGCGCCGCACTTCGGCCGGTGAGACGGAAGACTGAACCCCCACGCTCGCGTAAAACTACTTCGCCGCGATGCAATACATGCGATTGTTGCCGCGCAAGTAGAGCGTGTTGCCGATGACCACGGGCGAGGCGTCCAGGGTCGTGTCCAGTTTGTTGATGGCGACGACTTCGAACTGGTCGGCGGACTTGATGATGGCGGTGGCGCCTTCGCGACCGTTGATGTAGATGTGGGGGCCAACGGCTAGGGGCGAGGCGAAGGTGTTCTTCATTTCCGGCACGGCGATGTGCTCGTAGAGCATGGCGCCCGTGGTGGCGTTGTAGCAGGAGAGCTTCGGGCCCATGCGGCGGAAGACGTAAAGGCGGTTCTCGTAGATCAGGGGTGTGGCGACTTCCGAGCCGGTGGTATCCCCTTTCCAGCGGACGGCGTCGGTGCTGGCGAGTTCGCCTTTGCGCCCAAGAGTGATTGCGGCGAGGGCGTCCCCTTCATAGCCCGTGGTGACGTAGACCGCGCCGCCGTGAATGACGGGCGAGGGCGCGGCGCACGAGGTGAGGCCGTTGTAGCTCCAGAGCAGTTCCCCGTTGGCGGCGTTGTAGCCGTGGGCCCAGTCGTCCGCCGTTGTAATAATCTCTTCATGGTCGCCCACGGTGGCCACGGCGGGCGTGCCCCAGGAAGAGCCGAATGCCCGGGGCGTTTCCCAGCGGATCGCGCCGGTGTTCTTGTCGAAAGCGTAGAGCCTGGAGGGCCCTTCGTGATCGGCAAGCACGATGACCGAATCCTTTGATAGCACGGGTGAACCGCCCTCGCCGAACTTTCCGTCCTTCTCCATCTGCACGGGCCGCACGTCCCAAAGAATTTCGCCGTCGAAGCTCAGGCAGAAAAGTCCGCGACTGCCGAAACTCACCCAGAGCCGTTCGCCGTCGGTGACGGGCGTGAAGGGGGCGAAAGTAGTCATCTTGTGGTGACCTTCATGGGGCCGCTCCTCGCGCACCGCCTTCGACCAGAGGAGCGTGCCGGTGTGACGATCGAGACAGAGCACGCTGAAGCGGTAGACGGGGAAGTCCTCCCCTTCCGCGGCTTCACCCAGGGGCTCGGCGGTCTGGAGAAACAACTTGTCATCCCAGATTACCGGCGTGGACTGGCCCTCGCCCGGGAGGTCGGTCTTCCACTGGATGTTCTCCGTCTCGCTCCACTTCAGCGGCGGAGTGCCCTCCAGCACCACCCCTGTCCCATCGGGTCCACGCCAGGCCGGCCAGCGCGCGGGCTGGGTGTCCGCGTGAACCAGCGGCGCGGATGAGAGGGCAAGACTTGCGAACAGAAAAATGCCAGCGAGAATGCGATGCATGAAGTGGTCTCCAGGAGGAAGCTGCGCCCAACGAACAACGGCCATGATCCTACCACAATGGCGCGGGGTCGAGCAGCACGACGCCGCGATGGCCCGAAATGTTATTATCCACGCTTGATAAACATCTTCCTCACACCCCACCGCGCCATCAGGAGCCCCCCAATGGAAGCTGAGATTTTGAACGAACTGAAGATACTCTCCGACCTCGGATTCGGCCTGGAGAGCCTGTTTGTCGTGGAGGAGGGCGGCCTGGTTTTCACCGAACAGGAAGTAGCGGAGATGAGGGCCGCGTGGGAACAGAGCGATCGCTCCGCGCCGATGCCCACGCTTCTGGCCGCCCGTGATTGGCACGATGCCTGGCGGGCGCGCAATACGGAAAACTGAGATGGGCGAACGCCCAATCGATGGCGCCCCACACGCCGGTCGCCGGTCCTCCCACCGCCTCGAAAAGAAAACCCGAGTCCGACTTAAGCGTCGGCCCCGGGTTTCCTATAAATCTCTGCAATAACTTACTGCGGCTTCGCGACTTCGACCGCGCCCGCCGGGATTCGCATTAGCGGTCGACCGTCGATGAAGATCTCGTCGACGACCACCCGGGCGGACACATCGCGAAAACCCGCCTTGAGTTCGAGCTTCTCACCATCCAGCGCCCAGGCGCCCTTGTGCTCGTCGTTGATGATGAGTTTGCCGTCGGCCTCGAAGCGCATCTTGAAGCGGCGTCCCATTTGCCAGGTGGTGCCCGTGAGGGTTTCCGCCGTCAAAGGCTTTCCATAACCGGCCCACTTATCCGGATTGGGGTCCTGGGGTTTGAAATCCTCCGCCCGGTAGGGCTGACTATAGCTCAGGTAGCCAATGAACATTTCCTCGTAGGATTGCTCGCCAAAGGTCACGGTGGCGTTGGGATCGGGATTGCGCGGGTTGTACTTTGAATTGTCAAACGCACCCTCGCATTCAATGCGTGTGCCCTTGGGCATGGGGATGGGCTGGTCGAGGTAATACATGGGCTGCCAGTCAAACTCATACCAGGGCACGGACAGCAGGGTCTCTTTTTTCTCATCGGGGTAGGTGGCGTCGAAGCGGAATCGGCTGCCTCGATAATGCATATGGGGCGACAGGCCGAGCAGCGTGGCGTCTTCGCGGAAGCGATACCCCGATTCCACCACGTGGTCCGGGGCGTTCGGCGGAATTTCAAATTCGGTCTCGGTGGCCGCCCGGATATGGAGTACTTCGGGCGGCGGACCGTCGTGGAAATAGAGCGCCATGCGGGTCTGGTCTTCCACGGCCTTGCCAATGGTGTTGTAGTGCATCTGAAAAACGAAGGTGGAACCGGCGGGTACAAATTGCGCCGTACCCTGGGGGTAGGGTTGCACGTTGCCACCCGGCAGATAGCTCGCGAAGAAGCCATCCAGCCCCCCCTTGGGATCGGGCTGTACGTGGCGGTATTCCCGGGGATACATGATGAAGATGAGGGCGTGGTGCACCACCTCCATCGCGGTGGGAATCACCTCAACGCCCTTGAGCCATTTATCCTCGGTCAGGCCGGAGGGCACATTGACATAGACATAATCCAGCACACCGGAAGCCGGGAGCTTTTGGGGCTCGGGCAACTGAACGATATGATCCGGCGTGCCCAGGGTCCAGTTGCTGTCGTGGGCCACGGTGTAGGTGGCCAGGGGATCTTCGGTCCCTTCCTGCTTCGCCCCCTGCTCCACCCAGGCCAGCAGCGTCCGCGCCTCCTCCACCGTCAGATCCAGCGAGTTGTGAAACGTCTTGTGCTCCGGATCGGCGTGCCACGGCGGCATGCGATCCGTGCGGATGGTCTCGCGAATCATGTCGGACCAGCCCTGAACCTTCTTGTAGCTGCTCATGGCGAAGGGGCCGATGCCGCCTTCCGAGTGGCAGTTCACGCATTTGGCCTGAAGGATCGGGGCAACTTCGGAAGCGTAGGATACGGGCTTGTCCTCCAGAAAACTGATGAGACACCCCTTGGTCTCCAGCGTTCGAGGTTCGAGAAGCTCCCCGGCCAGATGGGACTTCAGCACGGTCTCCAGATAACGATTCTCCGCCACCTCCTTCTGGGTTCCATAGTCGAAGCGGTCATCCACCGGCCCGCGGTAAAGAATTTTCCACTTGTCCTGAGGATCGAGCACCAGCACTTCGGCGGTGCGCGTACAGCCCAGACTCTTCACGATACGCTGGGTGGGATCCTTCAACACAGGGACAGCAATGGCGTATTCCTTCACATCCTCGACGATATCGGCGCGGGCGTCCTGTGAATTGGCGTTGAGCATGTAAAAAACCACGCCCGCGCCGGCGAATTCTTCCCGGATTCGGTTCAATTCTGGAACGCTGTTGCGCACGATGGGACAGCCCACACCGTGGGTGTACAGCACCACCGCCGGTGCCTCGGCGGCCCGGTACAATTCTACTGAACGACCGGTATGATCGAGAAGACGAAAATTCTCCGCGCGCGTTATGGGAGGCGAGTCCTCCGCCACGGCGCACAGGGGCATCAGAATCAGGCTGGTGAGCAGGGTCATTATTTTCATGCTTATGTATTCCCCTTGGGCGTTGTTTTAGGTTGGACCCTGTAAAATTGTTTCAGGTTTTGGGGCTTGCCTGCCGCGAGAGAGCTTGCGGTCGAGCTGAATGCGTCCCTCCCATCCATCGACCGCCCCCCGGACAATAAAAAAAACCGGTCGAAACTCGAAAGTAACGACCGGTGAATATCAATTGTTCGCAAAGGGTTAGGAAACCAACTGGGACAACATGAGGATGGGCATGAACAGGGCGATTACGATGCCACCCACCACGACGCCCATAAGCCCGATGAGGATAGGCTCGATGAGGCTGGTCAAGCTGTCCACCAGGGCCTTTACTTCGGCATCATAGAAGTCCGAGATCTTGGCCAGCATGATTTCCAGGGCGCCGGTCTTTTCACCGACGCCGATCATGCGCGTCACCATCGCGGGAAACACTTCGCTGCGCATGAGAGGATCGGCCAGGGTGTCGCCGTTGCGCACGCTGTCGGCGGCCTCGCGAACGGCCCGGGCGAACACTTCGTTGCCGGCGGTGCGCTCGGTAATTTCCAGGGCCTGAAGAATGTTCACGCCGCTGCGAGTGAGGGTGCTGAGGGTGCGTGTGAAGCGGCTGATGGCGACCTTACGGGCCAGCATGCCAAACACGGGCACGCGGAGCCTCGCCTTGTCCAGGTTATACTTGCCCGTCTCCGTCTTGCCATAGGTTTTGAGGGCGAAGGAAATGGCGAAACCGGCAAGGATCATGCTGGGAATGGCATACCACGACCGCAGGAAATTACTGATGGCGATGAGGATGCGGGTGGGCGCCGGCAAGGTGCCGCCCATCTGTTCGAAGATGGTGGCAAACTGGGGCACCACGAAGATGATGAGGCCGGAGGCGATCAGGATAATCATGCCGAAGGCCACCACGGGATAGGTCATAGCGGACTTGATGCGCCGCTTCAACTCTTCGGAGGCTTCGAGATAGTCGGCAAGCTGGAGGAGCACGCCGTCCAGGTCACCGCTCGCTTCGCCGGAGCGCACCATGCTCACATACAGGTCGGGGAAGGCCTTGGGATACTTGCGCAGGGCGTCGGAAAAGGTCTCGCCGGATTCCACATCCTGCGCGATGGCGTCGATAATGGCGCCGAAATTCGGATCTTCCGTCTGATCGGCCAGAATATCCAAACCCTGCATCAGAGGAAGACCGGCGCTGACGATGGTGGAAAGCTGGCGGGTAAAGACCAGCAATTCGGTTGTTTTTACGCGCTTGTTGAGCTTGGGCCCACCCGCCAGTCGTCCTTTTTTCTCAACGAGCTTGTCGGCGATAAGCCCCTTCTGCTGGAGCATCTGCGAGGCTGCCTGGCGGGTATCGGCCGTGAGTGTCCCCTGCTGCTTGGTACCATTCTTTGCACGTGCGGTGTAGGCATAAGTCGGCATCCGCGAAAATCTCCTTGTTGAAGAGGGCAGGCAGGCGACCCCACGAGAGCGGGCCATGCCTGCACAGCATCCAAGTCACAGGGGCGGGACTGAATCCTCACCCCGATTATTCCTCGACTTATAAAGAGTATAAGCACTTATGTCGCAGAAGACAAGTATTTTCTTGGTAAATTATTTACAGGAATGAGCACACCCAATCGCGTCGGGGGCGTCGTTTAGACACAAAAAAGGGTATAAGAAAGCTTCCATTCAGTGCTGGTTACCAGCAGTGCATCGACAGGATGCCTTGCCATAACCCGGGCTTGGTGGCAGCGTCAACATTGTTACATGTTAGCCGGCACTGGGTGGTTGCTTTCACATACCCATATGTAGTGTTAAGCAACTTAGAGGCCAACTTTTTCCCCGATGCAAAAATCACCATAAACATCTGTGAATTAAATACTTAAGGCAGAAAAGCGTCCAAATCGAACTGCCATATATCTGTCAAGAGTTCGCCGCGATGACAAACTTTTGACGAAGCGCCGAATTCGGCCGGGAAGATCCGCTCAAAAATTACCCATTCGGCTTGCCCTGGTAGAGCGAGATGATGCGAAAAATCATGTAACCCAGGGCGCAGCAGCAGGCCATACCCACGACAAAGGCGATGATCAGGCCGCGCCAGCCAAATCCCGGTCGCCCCGGACTCGGCCCACGCAGTTTCTTCACAAATTCGTTGGTGGACGCTTCCACCGTTTCACGGGCCATCCTCATCCAGATCATGGCCCCGATGATGGCCGCGAGGATGAGGATTTCTTTGATGCTGATGCTAATCACGTGATGCACTTCCTGTCGCTTGCTTGTGCGGGAGCCGGGTCGCTCCATGATAGCAGAATCCAAGACACCGGTGCCGCAGCGCGGGAGCTTCCACGATCAGGGCGTGAGCAGACTGACCAGCGCCGCATCTAAATCCGGGTACAGGAAGGTAAAACCCGAATCTTCCAGGCGCTGGGGGCGAGCCCGGAGACTGGAAAGGAGCAATTCATCCGCCATTTCGCCCAGAGCGAGACGCAACACGGGCGCGGGCACCGTCATGAATGCCGGACGCTTCAAGACGTGACCAAGGGCCTGGGTGAACGTGCGGTTGGTGACGGGAATGGGCGCGACGGTGTTGACCGGACCCGCGAGTTCCGGGTGGTGCATGACGAAGCGGATGGCGTTCGCCACATCGTCGATATGGATCCAGCTCATCCACATGGCGCCATTACCAAGAGGGCCGCCGAGTCCGATGCGAAAAGGGGGCAGCATTTTCTCCAGAGCGCCACCCCGGGCGCTCAACACCATACCGAGACGCAGGTTGACCACGCGCATGCCGGCGTTTGCCGCGCGGCGGGTCTCGTCTTCCCACGCCGCACAGAGTTCCGCCAGAAAGCCTCCGCCCTGCCGCGCGGTCTCGACAACCACGTCATCCCCGCGATTACCGTAGTAGCCGACGGCGGACGCGGCGATCAGGAAAGCGGGCGGCGGACCGCACGCCGCCAATCGCTCGCAAAGCAGACGGGTACCCTGCAGGCGGCTCTCGCGAATACGCGTCTTGCGCGCGGGTGTCCAGCGGCCACTGGCGATGGACTCGCCGGCGAGGTGAACCACACCGTCGATGTCGGCGAGCGATTCGCCCGCCAGCACCCCCCGGGCGGGATCCCAGTAAACCGCATTGTCGGACAGGGCGGTGTCATTGCGCACCAGCCGGACGACGGTATGGCCCTCCGCTTCCAGGACGGGGCAGAGCGCCCTGCCCACGAGACCGCTCGAACCGCTGACCAGAATTCGCATACCGAAAGCCTCCTTCAGAAGTGCACGGCCCATCCTACCATGGGGGGCGAAACGGGAAAAAGTCCCGCGTGCTGTTGCGTAGAATCTCCCTGGCGTCGTATGCTTGGGCTATAAACGCCCGGGCAAAGGGCCCGCACCGGAGAGGGGGGCGGTATTGTTCTATTCCTCCATTTCACTCGCATTCGTCGTACTGCTCATCGTCCTGCTACGGATTGCCTTTCCCGGACTGCTGGGAATCCACCGGACCGAGTATGCGCGGCGTGAGTTTCTATTCACGGCGGCGGAATTTCGATTCATGCAGGTCCTCCGGAAGAGCCTCCCCCACGGCCTGGAAATCTTTGCAAAAGTTCGCGTCGCCGATGTACTCCTCCCCGTCGAGGGACTCAATCCCAAAGCCTGGCGCGCCGCCTTCAACCAGATTACCGGCAAGCACCTCGATTTTGTGCTTTGTGATCGGGAGTCCGGGCGCATCGTGTGCGCGATCGAACTGAATGACCGCTCCCATGAACGAAAAGAGCGTCGAAAACGGGATGATTTGATCGCGCGGGCCTGCGCGGAAGCCGGTTTTCCCCTGCTCATGCTGCCTGCCGCTCGGGACTACGATCCGGAGCGCATCCGCACGGCGATTCTTGACGCCATGGCAACTCAGCCACCGCCCCCACCCCCTGCCGGGCCCCTGCCGACCGCCACCGCTTGCCCGCGCTGCGGGGCGGCGCTGACGCGCAGGGTGGCCCGCCGTGGGCCACGGAGCGGCAGCGCGTTTCTGGCCTGCGAGCGCTATCCGACGTGCCGCTACACGAGGGAGGAAGGCGCATGATCAAAAGGCAAGAAATCGCTTGACTTCTAACAATGCCAGAATTTACAATTCCAGTGACAGCAGTTTACGTCAAGAAGGAGGCGGCATGTCCCTGGAAAAAGAACTCAACCTTGAACGTCCCATGCAGGACGCCAAACACGAGGCCGTGCTGAACGTCGTGCGCACGGCCAGCCTGCTCTCACTCAAAGGCTCCGACCTTTTCCGGCAGTTCGGACTTACCGAGGCCCAGTTCAATGTCCTTTTCAGCCTGAAGTACAAGGAGAAAGTCTGGACCCAGTCCGATCTCGGCAAGCGACTGGTGGTAACCCGGGCCAGCGTCACCTCCGTACTGGACAAACTGGAGAGCAAGGGCCTGGTGGCCCGTCACGCGGTGGAGGGCAACCGCCGCATCTATCACATCGACCTGACCCCCGCAGGGCGGTCTCTTATCGATGAGGTGGAGCCCCTTTACCGCCGGGACGTATACGATGTCATGGCCGATCTGGATGAAGGCGCCTGCAGGACGCTGACGAAGAATCTGGAGCGGATTCGGGAACGGTGCCTGCGCTGAGCGCCCGGCGACCGACAATTGTGGATCAAATGAGATAAGGGCTTTGCAGTTGGGCCCTTTTACGCTTGAGGAACGGATCGATGGGACGAGAGCAAGCAATGGAACGGGGTCCGGGTGAGATCCGCTACCAGGCGCGGGGCTTCTGGGGGCTGGTGGTGACCCAGTTTCAGGGCGCGTTCAACGACAACGTGTATCAGTGGCTGATCGTCTTCAGCGTGATCGCGACCTTGAAATCCGGTCTGGATGGCGGTCATGTCGATCTTTCATGGATCCGCGAGGGCTGGTCCATGGATCCCTACGATTACGTGACCGGCCTTTCGGGCATCCTCTTTTCCCTTCCCTTCATTGTGTTTCCCAGTCTTTTCGGCGCCCTGGCGGATCGCGTGAGCAAGGGACGTCTGGCCACGGTGACGAAGGTGCTGGAAGTGGCCATCATGATCGCCGGTGGCCTGGCCTTTCTCTATGGCAACATCGTGTTGATCTGGCTTCTGCTTTTCCTGATGGCCGCTCAAAGCGCCATGTTCGGCCCCGTGAAGTACGGAATCATGCCCGAAATCTTGCCGGAATCGCGCCTTTCCTGGGGCAACGGCATCATCCAGATGGGCACCCTCGCCGCGGTCATTCTGGGCACCCTCGCGGGCGGCAAACTCCACGGGATGTTCGAAGACCGACTCTACATCGTTTCCATGTTCCTGGTAGTCCTGTCCATGGGCGGCGTGTTCAGTTCCCTTTTGATCTCCCGCCCCCCGGCGGCCAATCCCGGCCTGGCCATCCCGATCAATCCGCTCCTGCCCTGGAAAGGGATGGGCCGCTATTTTGGAATTATCTGGCGCGACCGGGTGCTGCTGAATGTCGTCATCGGCTATGTGTACTTCTGGTTCGCGGGCTCGCTCGTACGCAACAATCTGATCAAGTTCGGCGGTGAGACGCTGGGCCTCTCCGAATCCCTCCAGACGGGCCTCATCGGCGCGGTGACCATCGGTATCGGCGTGGGCGCGGTCGCGGCGGGCTATCTTTCGCGCGGCAAGATTGAAATGGGGCTGATTCCTATCGGCGCCCTGGGCATGGCTCTCTTTGCGGGCGTGCTGGCCATACCGTCGGTAGACGCCGAGACGCTCGCGGTCGGGGGAGCGGGCGGTTATTATCTCCTCGTTGCCTTCGCCAGCTTCGGCCTGGGCTTTTTCGCGGGCATGTTCGATGTGCCGCTGGCCGCCGCAATCCAGCACAGATCTCCGAAAGGCACCGTCGGCGGCGTAATCGCGACCACGAACATGCTTACCTTTGTCGGTATGGCGGGGTCCAATTTCGCATTCATCGGGCTGGGCACGGTGGGGCTGAGCACCTACCAGGTCTTCCTGGTCACGGCAATACTCTCGCTCCTGATCGGCGTATTCATCTCCATCCGAATCCCCCATCTGTTCCTCAGGGCGGGCCTCTGGGTGCTCTGCAGCACCGTGATACGGATCCGTGTGGCCCACCGACATCGGGTACCGGAAGACGGCCCGGTACTGCTCATCGGCACTCAGGTCAGCTTTATCGACTGCCTCGCCTACTACGCAAGCACCGATCGCGAGGTCCACTTCGTCATGGGCGAGGCGATTTACGCGCGCCCGCTGATGGGGCGCCTGGCTCGTCTGATGCAAATCATTCCGGTCAAAGCGGGGGCGAACGAAGCGGATCAGGCCGCGGTGCTGTCGACGATCCGGACCCTGCTGAAGAGTGGCGCCACCGTATGCATTAACCAGGAGCGCGGCTCGGAAGAGGGTGGAACGCCCTTCGCCTGGTCCGACGACTACAACGTGCTCCTTGAAGGTACGGACGCCGTTGCGGTTCCCTTTTACCAGTCACGTCTATGGGAATCGCTGTATACCTTCCGCCAGGACGAGATCCACTGGCGGCGTCCCAAGCGCCTCCCCTTCCCCATCGATATCCGCTATGGCGAACGGTTGGAATCCCTCCCGGATGTTTTCCACCTTCAGGAACAACTCCGGCGCCTGGGCAGGGAAGTTCACACCGAACGCCCCCTTCGCTTCCGGCTGCTTCACCACGGATTTGTCAAGATGGCCCGGCGCAACTTGAGAAAGACGGCGGTGGCCGATTCCCTGTCGGGCAGCCTGAACTACTTCAAGACCCTGGTGGGCAGTCTGGTTTTCGCGCGGTGCTTGAGAAGAGTACTGGATGGCCACGAAATGGTGGGGGTTCTTCTGCCCCCCTCCGTCGGGGGCGCGCTGGCCAATATCGCACTCACCATGCTGGGCCGGATCCCGATCAACTTGAACTATACGGCCAACAACGAGACGATTGCCTCCTGCGCGGCCCAGTGCGGTGTGACCCAGGTGTTGACCTCGCGGAAACTGCTGGAACGCCTGCCCCTGACGGTACCGGGCGAGACACTCTTCATGGAAGACCTGAAAGCCGCCATCACCGGTGTCGATCGACTCACCGCCATGATCCTGGCCCTGGCCTGCCCGACCCGGCTGCTGGACAGGCTACTGGGCGCGCCGCCGCGACATTCGGACGATATCGCCACGATTATTTTTTCCAGCGGCAGCGAGGGCGACCCAAAGGGCGTCATGCTGACGCACCGGAACCTTATCGCGAATATCGATGGTACGCTGGAGGTCTTTCCGAACCACAACGACACGTGCATCGTGGGCTTCCTGCCCTTCTTCCATTCCTTCGGCTTCATGGCGACCCTTTGGCTGCCGCTCATCCATGGCGTGCGGGGGATCTATCACGCGAATCCCCTGGAACCCAAGGTTATCGGCAAGTTGATCCAGGATTATCGCGGCACGCTGATGATTGGCACCTCGACATTCCTTCAGGGCTTCATACGACGCTGCGAGCCCGAGCAGCTCGCCACGCTTGAGTTCGTCGTATGTGGGGCGGAGAAACTCGCGCCCCGGGTGCGCCTCGCCTTCCTCGAACGATTCGGCGTGGAGCCCCTGGAGGGCTATGGAACCACCGAATGCGCCCCGGCGGTGGCCGCAAATATTCCGGGCTGTGCATCGCCCGGTTTCTTCAGCCCCGGCACCAAACACGGAACGATCGGGCGCCCCATACCCGGTATCGAGGTGAGGGTGGTGGATCCCGATACGGATGCGGAGCGGGCCCCCGGCGAGGACGGTCTGTTGCAGGTAAAGGGTCCCAATATCATGCGCGGCTATCTGAACCGACCGGAGAAGACGGCCGAGGTGCTGCGGGACGGCTGGTACTCCACCGGCGACATTGCCCGGCTCGATGAAAACGGCTTCATCACGATTACGGACCGACTGGCGCGTTTCAGCAAGATCGCGGGCGAAATGGTCCCCCATACCAAGGTGGAAGAGACCCTCCACAGTCTGCTTGAGCTGACCGACCAGCGCCTGGCGGTCGCCAGCGTGCCCGATGCTCAGAAGGGCGAGCGCCTGGTCGTGCTGCATACGCTCCGCGCCGAAGAACTCGAACAGCTTCTGAAAGCCCTGGCGCGGTCGGGAATGCCCAATCTGTGGGCGCCGAAACCGAGCGCCTTTTACACCATTGCGGAGCTACCGGTGCTGGGTACGGGCAAGATGGACATCAAGACCATCAAGCGCATGGCCCT
This sequence comes from Candidatus Hydrogenedentota bacterium, assembly GCA_016791475.1. Lineage (NCBI taxonomy): Bacteria > Pseudomonadati > Candidatus Hydrogenedentota > Candidatus Hydrogenedentota bacterium. The sequence continues at coordinate 113,079 of JAEUWI010000012.1, read as the reverse complement.
GGAATTGGATCGCGAAGCGAACTGAGTCACGCTCAATGATTTCCGATGGAATCCGTCGAGTCTGGCGCCGGCGCCCACTGCTGGCCTACGGTTTTGTATCCCTGGCCGTGGGGCTGACCCTGCTCAATCTGGTGACGGACCGGCTTGTGACCCGCTACGAACAAAGGGCCGCGCGCGATCCGGGCTCGCCCTATCTCAAGGGCATGACCCCGCGAACACTCGGCCCTTCGGACAGCCCCCGCGCGGTGCTGTTTGTCCATGGTTTCATCGGTGGACAGAGCAATTTCCACGACCTGCCTGATCAGGTGGCGGCGGCGGGCTGGCGCGTGCGCACCATGCGCCTGCCGGGACACGGGACGAGTCCCCGGGATTTCGAGCGGACGTCAACCGACGCGCTGCTCGACGGGGTGCTTGCGGAACTTCGCGCCCTCAAGCAGGAACATGAGACCGTCGTGGTCGTGGGACATTCTCTGGGCGGGGCGCTCTCCACGCTGGCCGCCGCGCGGGAGCCGGTGGACGGGCTCGTGCTATGTGCGCCATTCTTCGGTCTGACCCTGGGTTCGATCCTGGGGCTGCCCACGGAACGGCTGGTGGACTCCGCCGCGACGCTCCTGCGGTGGGTACCGGCGCGTCCGGGAAATGGCCCCGTGAACAAGGTGGAAAACAAGCCGTTCATCGACTGTTACGCATGGATACCGGCACAAGGGGCCATCGCGGCGCTTGATGCGGGCGAGCGGGCCAAGGCGCCGGAGGTTCTGGGGCAGATTCGGTGTCCCCTTCTGTTGATTCACTCGCGCAACGACACGGTAACTTCGTTTGCGGCCAGCGAGGACGCCTTCTCCGGCTTCGCCAGCGAGCGCCGCGAATTAATTCCGCTAGAAAAGTCCGACCATGTGATATTCTGGGATTACGATGAGCATGTCGTGGCTGAATCTGTGTTGCGTTACCTGAAGGAGGTGGAACACCATGACCCTGATTAGCCGAGTATCCGCAAGTGAGGTCTATCCCATACGGCAGCAGGTGCTGCGACCGCACGACCCGCCGGAAGCGGCGGTCTTCCCGGGGGATGACCTGGAGAGCACGTATCATATGGGGATTTACGAAGAGGGATCATTGGTGGGTATCGTGTCTCTCTATCCGGAAGGACCAGACGGCGCGGATCTTGAAAACGCCTGGCGGGTGCGGGGAATGGCGGTCCTGCCGGAGCATCACGGGCGGGGTTTCGGCAGCAAGCTGCTCCAGGCGTGTATCGCGTACGCATCCGCCCACGGGGGCACGCAACTCTGGTGCAACGCCCGGATCGTTTCCCGGCCCTTTTATGAATTGCGCGGCCTGAATATCGTGGGGGATGTGTTCGAGATACCCGGGGTGGGTCCCCACTACCGCATGATGTGCCCGCTCTAGCCGGATATTGGACCTTCAGGAAATCGCCAGCGCGGCATTCAAAGCCGCGAGCAAGGAGTCCTGTCGGTAGGGTTTGTGGATCATCCCACTGACGGGGATGCCCTCCATTTCTTCGGCGATTTCATCGTCGCTGTACCCGGAAGAAATGATTGCGGGCACGGAGGGAAGTATCTTTCGGATTGCAATGAGCGTGTCCCGCCCATTCATGGCGGGCATGGTGTAGTCGATAATCACACAGTCCGGTTTGAACTCGGACTCCCGACACATGGCCAGGGCCTCTTCCCCACTCAGGGCAACGCACACACGGTAACCCTTTCGCTCCAGGATAACTCGCCCCAGCGTTAAGACCATCTGCTCGTCGTCCACGATAAGAATGTTGGGGGTGTCGGGGAGATCAATGGTCATTCAGGTTCACCTTTGCGCTAAGGGTACGGAGTCCCTCGATACCCCTGTTCTATTTCGCCGCCCACTGAAACATGATACCTCATTCCCGGGCGAAATTACAGGGCCGCACGGGCTCCAGCCTTCAAAGGAAAGGGGCCCGGCTGGTACCGGACCCCTTTCCTGCGGTTTCTTGGTTGGGACGTATGCCCGTTGTGGCTCAGCTCACGCTTTCGCGGCGGCGAAAAGCTCCGCCACCTTCGCCCAGTTCACCACGTTCCAGAAAGCCGAAACATAATCGGGGCGGCGGTTCTGGTAATTGAGGTAGTAGGCGTGCTCCCAGACGTCGAGACCGAGAATCGGGGTCTTGCCGTCCATCAGGGGGGAATCCTGGTTGGGCGTGCTGAGTACTTCCAGAGCACCGGTCCCATTGACCACCAGCCAGGCCCAGCCGCTGCCGAAGCGCGTCTTGGCGGCATTGGAGAATTGCTCCTTGAACGCGTCCAGACCGCCGAAGGTCGCATCGATGGCCGCGGCCAGCTCGCCTTCCGGCGCACCACCGCCCTGAGCACTCAGGAGCGTCCAGAAGAGCGAATGGTTTGCGTGACCACCGCCGTGGTTGATCACGGCCTGGCGCTTGGCTTCCGGAACTTCCTTGATGGCGGCCAGAATGGATTCCACGGACTTGCCTTCATAGCCTTCGAGGCCTTCCAGGGCGGCGTTGAGCCCCGCCACGTAGGCGGCATGGTGCTTGTCATGGTGTATTTCCATGGTCTTCGCATCAATGTGGGGCTCAAGTGCGTCGAATGCATAGGGCAGTGCGGGTAGTTCGAATGCCATTTTCGTTCTCCTTCTGATGAGAGAGGGGCCGGTCCGACCCAATGGAGTGGAACGGGATCCGGCCTGGTTTGTCATGGGGTCAACCCCGGCCTGGCACGCTCGCTCGGAACGGGGGCCGGAACAGGCACGCTGCGGGCCTGTTGAGAAAAAACACCGCTGTGGATGCCGTTATTCCAGCGCACGGAGTATAGCAAAAATTCCGGGGCCAATGGGTAGCGCCCCGCAACGGGCACGGGCTTGATTATGAGCCGGCGGGGGCTGGCTCTTGACACCATGCCCCGAAGTACCTACACTTAGGAAAGTTATGACCCCGGTGAGCGCCCTCCTCGATCCGGCTCGTGGCCCCCCAATCGTTGAGGCTGGTATTACGCTCGAAAACTGAGAACCCTGGGCTACGGCGAACTTGTATGGTCGACCGGGCCGTCTGAAGGAATTTTTACGATTGCACGAACCACGACGATACTCGGATCGCACCCCGGCCGCCGGCCCGCCCAAGCGGATCGGCGAACTGTTGCTTAAAGAAGGGCTCATCACGCCCTCACAATTGCAGGACGCCCTGGACAAACAGCGCACCGACGGGGGCAAGATTGTGGAGAATCTAATCGCCCTGGAGTATCTGGACACCCAGACCTTCGTGCGTTTTCTCTCGCGCCAGCCCGGCATGGCCAGCATCGACTTGTTGAACTACACGATCCCCGCGGATGTCGTGCGCCTCATCGATCGCGAATTTGCCATCAAACATCAGATCGTTCCCATCGACAAAATGGGCCGGGACTTGACCGTCGGCATGGCGTGTCCCCTCGATGCGGCCACCGTGGCGGCCCTGGAAGAGAAGACCGGCATGAAAGTGCGGCCGCTCCTCGTCTCCATGAACGACGTGCGGGTGGCGCTGGACAATTACTACCGGCGCGATGATGAGAAAAAAGAAACGTTCACGCTGGACGGCAACCTGAACGTGCCCCTGTCGGCACGGGTGGTAACACCGGGCACCGCGTCCATTTCCCTCGTCGAAAGCGGTCTGAAGTTCGAGAAGGTGGTCCACCTGATCCGCCAGATCAGTTCGCTGCCCGCGCTCCCCGAGACGGTCAATCGCGTGCGCCACGCCATGGATGACGTGGAAACCTCGACGGACGACATGGCCAAGATTATCAGCAACGACCCCTCCCTCGCCGCGAAGGTCGTCAGCCTGGCCAACTCGGCGGCCTATTCTTTCACCCACCGGGTGGACACGATCGAACGCGCGACGGCCCTCCTCGGCCTTCGGGAGGTCTACGGCGCGGTGCTGGCCTCCGCCGTGATCGACTATTTCAAGGAAGGCAAGCACTTCAACCATAAGAAATTCTGGAAACGCTCCATGGCCTGCGCCACGGCCTGCAAGCTGATTGCGAAGGCCAGACGCGTTCAAGGGGTAAGCGGACTCTTCGCCGCCGGACTCATGTTCGATATCGGCCGGGCCGTACTGGCGGAAATCGCACCAAAGCAGTATGCGGAGGTGGATCAGGAACTGCCGGAAGACGAGATCATCCGGATTGAAAACGAACTCTTCGGCCTCGCCCACCCGGAGGTGGGCTTTCTCCTCGCCGACGGCTGGGGGCTTCCCGCCGAAATTTCCGAGCCGATCCGATTCCACCATGACTTTCAGCAGGCCCAGAAATCTCCGAAGCTCGTGGCCATCGTCGCCCTCGGAGCGCTCCTCTCGGACCTTGCCGGGAAGGCTGATCGCCACGACCTGCAGGTGCTTGCGGGAACACATCAGGTTCTCCTGGAGGTACTCGGCCTGGAGCTCGAACAACTCTGTCAGATCTATGACGAAACCGTTGAAGCCGTCAAGCGGCAACAAGCGGGTAACTGAACCGATTGCCCGGCAATCTTGAAGGAGTAGTTAGCATGAAGTCTCGATGGATGGGTATGGCGGCGGTACTGGCCGGGGGCATTCTGGGAGCCCACGCGGCGGACGGCCCCCGCGTGCTGTTTCTTCACAAATCCGCCGGTTTTGAGCACAGCGTGGTGAAGGTCGAAAACGGCGCGCCCTGCCATGTTGAGAAGCTCGTCCGCCCCCTTATCGAAGGCATGGGCGGCAGCCTGGTTTCCACGAAGGATGGCGCCATCATCACCGCCGAAAACCTCAAGGAGGCGGATGTGGTGATGTTTTACACCACTGAAAACCTTTGCGACCCGGCCGCGAAAGACGGCTCGCCTCCCATGGGTCCCGAAGGCATGACCACCTTGATCGATTGGGTCAAGGCGGGCGGCGGTTTCATGGGCTTTCACTGCGCCAGCGACACCTGGCACCGTGAGCGCAACCAGTACGCGCCCGAGTCCCCCTATCTCGACATGCTCGGCGGCGAATTCCGAGGACATGGAGCGCAGTTCGTCGGCACGCTTCGCGTCGTTGACGCCGACCACCCCACCATGGCCCATGTGAAGGATGGCTGGCAGATCAATGATGAGTGGTACCTCTTCACGGGCCTGCAGGACAAGACCATGCACGTGCTCGCCCTGCTCGATCCCGGCGAGGAACGGACGAAACAGGAGAAGTACAATGTGCCCAACTATCCCGTGATCTGGTGCAGTGCGCCGGGCGAGGGCCGGGTCTTCTACAATGCGATGGGCCACCGCGAAGATGTCTGGGAAAATACCGATTTCCAGGCCGTGTTCACCGACTGCCTGAAGTGGACCGGAGGCGAAGGCGAAGCCGACGCCGCCCCGAACTGGGCCGAAACCGTGCCCGCGGATCTCGACCCGGCCACCGGCGCCGCCCGCGTGGTGGAAACGCTCAAAGAAAAATTGATCGCGAAGTAAAAAATTTATGGCTTCGCGCTTGAAACACCGGTGATAAATTTGGCATACTATGCCCCGCGTTGAGCGGCACTTCTCGCCCCCTCGCAACCCCCAAAATAGACCTCGGTAACTCAGTTGGTAGAGTAGGTGGCTGTTAACCACCCTGTCACAGGTTCGAGTCCTGTCCGAGGTGCCAGTAAATTTCAGGCCATGCAGTAGATACTGCATGGCCTGTTTTCGTTCAGGCAGATAGCATGCAATTCTACGTGTACATACTACGCTCAGAAAGCTCGGGAAAGACTTACGTTGGCCAGACTTCCGACTTGGAAAAACGGCTCGCGCAACACAATGACCTGACCTGCCAATTCACCCTGTACACCAAGAGAAACAAGGGCCCTTGGAAGCTGATTCACGCCGAGGCCCACCCTTCTCGAAGCGAAGCGATGAGACGGGAAAAGCATCTCAAGTCCGGGCAAGGGCGGGATTGGATCAAGGCCAATTTCCTCGAGGTAGACGGTGGCTGTTAATTCGCCTGCGGCGAATCACAGGCCGAAGGTTCGCCGCAGGCGAATTCGAGTCCTGTCCGAGGTGCCAGTAGATTTCAGGCCATGCAGTACGTGCTGCATGGCCTGTTTTCGTTCGGGCAGATAGCATGCAATTCTACGTGTACATACTGCGCTCAGAAAGCTCGGGAAAAACCTACGTTGGTCAGACATCCGACCTGGGAAAACGGTTGGAACAACACAACGACGTAAACTGCCGGTTCACAATGTACACCAAAAGGAACAAGGGTCCGTGGAAGCTCATTCACTCAGAGGCTTACAGCTCTCGCAGCGAAGCCATGAATAGGGAAAAGCATCTCAAGTCCGGGCAAGGGCGCGACTGGATCAAAGCCAATTTCCTCCAGAAAGACGGCGGCTGTTAATTCGCCTGCGGCGAATCACAGGCCAAAGGTTCGCCGAAGGCGAATTCGAGTCCTGTCCGAGGTGCCAATAAATTTCAGGCCATGCAGTAAACGCTGCATGGCCTGTTCAGTTTGGGGACGTACCGCCGCAAGGGCTCCCGCCCTCACAAGCGCAACACTCAACGCCTACCAACCACCCCGCCGGGCAAAGCCCACACCAAAGCGGCGGCATGTCCTAAGGGATGTAAAGCAGCTTCGCCAACTATCTCCTACACCGGTCAACCAGCAAGCGTGCCACGCGATCCGCCCGAAAGGGCGGTTCGTGTGCCCCTGGCGGAGCACCCTTGCCACAGCAATGGGCACTCGAAGGGCCCTTTTGTGCCCGCCGACAACTGCCAGCGACCGGGCGAGACGCGATTGACCGCCCGAGTCGCCTAACCCATCCACTGGGACGGGCTCGCGCGCTACCGATCCCACTGTCCGGACAAGGGAGTGAAATGAAGCAACTCGTCCGGCGCTCGCATACGTCACGGGCGCGAGTCCTTCCATCCCCGCCTATTTCACCACCGGCCGCAGAACGATATTCCGGTATTTCACCCCGGCATGATCGCCCTGGAGGTAGATGGGGCCGGGGCGGGATTCGTCGGACCAGAGGGCGCCGCCGGTGCAGCCCTGGAGGGGCTGGTTGTCGATGATCAGTGTGCCGTTGAGCTTGACGGTCACATGGCGGTCGACGAGGGTGATGTCCATGGTTTGCCACTCGCCGGCGGGCTTCTCCACGGCGGCCAGTGGCGCGATGCGGCTGTAGATGCCGCCCATGTGATGAGGATCAATCTCCATGCCGAAGCTGTCCATGACCTGAACCTCGTAAATGCCGCGCAGGTAGACACCGCTGTTACCATCGGGGACAACGTTTACTTCGAGGGTGAGATTGAAGTCCTCGTACTCCGATTCCGTGCGAAGGTTGCCGTAGTGCTTCTTCGCCTTGCCTTCTTCCTGGACCGGGTCATTGATCAGAATTCCGTCGATCGCGCTCCAGCCGTTTGCGGCGGATGCCTCGGTGAGTCGCCAGCCCCCCAGATCCTTGCCGTTGAAGAGCGTTTGCGGCTTGCCAAATTTCACTTTGGAAAGATCGGGCGCCGGGGGCAAATCGGGGATGCGCTTGCCGGTGAAGGGCGCGCGCTCGGCGCCGATGCCGCTGGTATTCACTTTCTCGTGCTTTAGATCGAGCGCATCGCCGCTCACGGTTGCGGAGATGGTCTCGGTGAAGTTCTGCGTGCGCACGACAGTACCGGCGGCGTCTTTGCGCTCGACCGTGTTCAACCGGGTTACGATGAGAGCGTCTCCGTCCAGGTACACGCTCTCCACGGGAACCACGCTACCGCCGCCCCAGAGTATGCTGCCGTCGAGGTAGCCGTCCTGCTGGGTAATCTCGAGCCAGCCCGCACCGCCACCGGGGATTGTGAGGGCCCAGCGGCCCAGGAAGGGTGCGACCGAATCCGCCGCGAAGGCTCCCAGGGACATGGTACAAAGGGTCAGGCTCAGGGTGGTAATACGGCTCAGAGTTTTCATGGCGGGCTCCTTCGAAGCGTTTAGTCTGGCTGGCGTTATAGCAAATGCATTTGGGAGGCCGCAAGCAGAGATCTGGACCACGGAAACACGGAGGCGCGGAGAAGACGAGGAGTTTGAGAGGCCATGGCCCCCAAATTCACACACGCTTACGTTCGAGAAGGTCTCTCGCGTTGCCCTCACCCATGTTGTTTTCTCCGTGCCTCCGTGAACTCCGTGGTCACCATGCATCAGGTCAAGCAAAGCAAACTTGCGAAAACTACTCCACTTCACTTACTCGGCCGGGTTATGTGGGATTGATGGCGAAAATATTGCCTCGCTCGCAGGTGGTGCGCTTGCGGCGGTACGTCCCAGGGGACAGGGTATTTTTGATCGGCAACCCTGAATCGGCTATCGTTGGCGTGGACAGTACTTTTCTCGCAGGAGTAGACCCAATGATACGTCGTCCCGTCTTCCAACTGACGCTCGCACTTTTCTCGCTGGCCCTTGTTTTCCTCTCCCCCACCGCCCACGGACAATCCACCGTGGCCGAGGTGATGGACGGCGTGGTGACGCGCTACTATGCGGATATGACGCAAGCGGAGCGCGCGGCGCTGACGAACGAGGCGATTCTCACCACCCTAAGCGACGAGGAGAAAGCCATCCTCTCGGAGAAGTACTGGCACTTCGACGTGAACGTGCCGGTGGTGGTCAGCGTCATGCGGCATATCGAGCAGGAGGTGGTTCCCTTCTGGCTGGAGACGGCCGGGTTCCAGAAGACCGCGATGACGGTGAAGAATGAGGAGTACACCTACGAGGTGTGGCAGAAGAAGTTCGATGCGGGGCACGTGGGCCTGGGCATCAATGGCTTTGACTGGCACCGGCCCGTATATTTCGTGAGTGTGGCGCCGCAAACGCCCGGCGCTTCGCTCTCCATCACGAACCTCTTTCCGGCCGAGGCCGTGACCACCATGACCAACGGCGCGATGACCTACCGCGACTGGACAAGCCTGGTGATTACCGAGTTACCCGACGAACTCAAAGGCCAGACCCTGCTGGGAACTTTCCGCGGTCGTGCCCGGGAAGCCCATTTGCTCGGCGCCTTTCGGGAGACGCCCCACCCTTCTTCCGCAACGCCCGACCAGATCGTCTTGACCTGGAGCGAAGATGCGGCCACGACCCAGACGGTCCAGTGGCGGACGAGCACGGAATTGAAGTCGGGACGCGTTCAGTATCGACTGCCCGGGGCCGATGCGTGGCTGGAGGCGGACGCCGCCATGGAGACGCTCCAGGATCGACTGCTCGCGAACGACCGCTATTCAAACCATTTCACGGCGGTGCTGCGGGGGCTGACACCGGCGACAGCCTATGACTATCGCGTGGGCGATCCCGGTGCGGAGGTCTGGAGCGAGGTCTTTCAATTTACGACCGCGCCCGAAGATGATGCCCCCTTCATCTTCGGCGTGGGCTCCGATACCCACGCGACGGAAGAAGCGGGCAAGACGCTGCAGGCCGCCTTTCGCCTCACGCCCGAAATGGCCTTTTTTGTTATTCCCGGCGATGTGGTGAGCTATGGCCTCTATCGCGATCAGTGGGATATGCAGATCGGCTTTGGACAGGGCGTGTATGAACGCAAACCGCTCATGTTCACCCTGGGTAATCACGACAATCAGGACGGGCTGGGCGTTGCATTGCCGCTGGCTTTGTTCGAGTATCCAAGAAACGGCCCCGAAGGCGCGGTGCCGGAGGCAAACTATAGCTTTCGCTACGGCAACGCCCTCTTCCTGATGATGGACGTGGGCACCGAGGCCGAGGTGCAGGCCGCCTGGGCCGACAAAGTACTGGCAGAGAGCGACGCCACATGGAAGTTTGCGGTGCACCATTTCACCATGTACAACCCGGTGCTCTATCACGAGTATGAAGCGCTGCGCGCCGCCTTGATTCCCGTCTTCGACCGCCACCACGTCGACATGGTCTTCCAGGGCCATATTCATGATTACATGCGCACCGCACCCTTACGGGACGGCAACGAGGTGGCATCGCCCGCCGAGGGAACGATTTACATCAATGCCTGCGCGCAGGCCCATCGCGGCGGTCGGCCCAGAACGGGCCCGGACTATATCAAGACCTACTTTCAGGGCAAGTCGTCGTATCTCCGTATCGCGATCGACGGAAAGCGCCTCAGCTATGAAGCCCGCGGACAGAATGATGAACTATTTGAATCGCTCGTGATCGAGAAATAGCCCCCGTCCGCAGCCCTTCGCGTCTGAACCCCACCCCCTGGAGAATCCGTTGATACCGCAAGTGCTCGCCGATTTCTTCGCGCAACACCAGAATACGCTCTGGATCGTTACCGTCTGCATCGACCTCAGCATGACCCTCGTAATGTACCGGCTCTTTGGCCGCCAGGGTCTCTATGCCGTGATCGTGATGAATATCATCCTCATGAACATTCAGGGCCCGAAGCTGACAACCGTCTTCGGCATGCAGACCAGCCTGGGTATGATCATATACTCCGGAATCTACTTCGCGACGGACATCCTGAGCGAGAAATACGGCAAGCGCGAGGCCAACAGGGCCGTAATGATCGGCTTTGCAACCAGCGTGGTCGTGTTCTCCATCATGTCCCTGAGCCTGCTCTTTCTACCCACCCAGGATCCCGGTAAAAGGGAATTTGCCACGTCCGTTCATGAAGCCATTGCCCTGCTCTTCGGCTTTTCGCCCCGCTTCGTTTTCGGCTCACTCCTCGCCTACTTCATCAGCCAGCATCTCGATGTATGGCTCTATCACTACCTCATGGACAAGACCCAGGGGCGGATGCTCTGGCTGCGCAACAATGTTTCCACCATGACTTCCCAGCTCGTGGATACGGTCCTCTACTCCACGATTGTATGGTGGGGCCTTTTCGATTTCGCGACCGCCGTGGAGCTGGCGGTGGCGAAATACATATTCAAGGTCGTCATCGCGGCGCTGGACACACCCTTCATCTACTGGGCCAGCTCCTGGAATGTCCGGGATCGCGACTGGGTTTCTCAGCACGCCTGAGGTGTCTCAGTCCTCACCCAGCGCCGTCTGAAACGCGTGGCGGATTTGCTCGTAGCGAAACGGCTTGTGCAGAAACGCCGCGATGGCGCGACCCGCGAAGCGCTCCTCCATTTCATGGCGGTTGAAACCGCTGCACACGATGATGGGGATGTCCTCGCGTACGCGCTGCAACTCCAGGCTGGCCTGCACGCCGTCCATCCGGGGCATGCTGAAATCGAGCAATACACAGCGGATCTCCTCGGAACGCTCCCGAAAAAGCGCCACCCCCTCCACGCCGTCGCCCGCGACCAGCACGTCAAACCCAATCCGTTCGAGCATGCGGGCGGCCAGCGAGCGAACCGCCTCCTCGTCGTCCACCAGGAGTACCGTTCCACGGCCTCGCCACCCATCCGCGCCGGAGACCGGCCTGGGATCGAGGTCATTCGCCGACTTGGCGGCCGATGGAAGCAGGACGCGGATGGTGGTCCCGGTGCCGAGCGCGCTCTCGACCATGATCGCGCCTCGATGGCCCCGGACTATACCGAGGGTGGCCGCCATGCCAAGTCCGCGTCCGGAGGCCTTTGTTGTAGAGAAAGGCTCGAATAACCTCTCCTGCGCCTCGGGGCTCATGCCATTGCCGGTATCAACAACCTCGATACAGACGTATTCGCCGGGTGGCGGGCTCTCGGGAAGACAGCTCTTGCGAAGGTCTTCCTTCGAACATGCTACGAGCCGGGTGGTGAGACGCACCGTCCCTTCACGCTCGGCGGGAATGGATTCGGCGGCGTTGGTGATAAGGTTCATCACGATTTGCTGGATTTGAGCGGAATCCCCGCGGATCAGGGGCAGCTCCGCCGCGAGATCTATATCGATTTGGGCGTTTTTCGGGAAAGACGATGCAAGCAGGCGCCCGATCTCCCCCACGAGCTGGTTGAGGTTCACCTCCCGAATCTCGAAGTGCCCGCGACCCGAATAGGCCAGCATCTGCCGCGTGAGATCGGCTGCGCGGTTGCTCGCGTCGCGGATCTCGGACACCAGCGGGCGCGCCTGGGCGTCGTCCCCGAGCACCTGGAGCGCCATGTCCGCGCTTCCGAGTATAACGGTCAGCAGGTTGTTAAAATCGTGGGCGATGCCGCCGGCGAGCACGCCCAGACTCTCCAGCTTCTGCGCGTGCCACACCTGATGCTCCAGACTGAGCCGCTCAGCCTCGGCGTGGGCGTGCCCTTTCATTTCGCTCTCCAGAGCGCGATTCGCCTGCTCCAGCTCACGGGTCCGAACACGGACCGCGCCATCCAGCCTGCGGTTGAACAACAGCAGAACGACCGCGACCAGCGCCAGAATCACCAGAGCCGCGAAAGACGATACGGCGACCCCGCGCAGCCATGCGGTGTCCGGCGCGGCGTCGGGATTGTAAATGAATCCCTCCAGCGATACATTGGGCGGCAGCAGGCCCACCTCGGCAAAGGTGTCGGCGATGTGGCGCCAGCGCCCCGGGTTCATATGACCCGGCTCGACAAATTTGTGAAGCAGCAGCGGCATCATCTGCTGGGACTCGGCCATCAGATTCTCAACCGACTTTCCGGGGGCATAGCGGTTGTGAATCAATTCCGCCATCTCCCGGGGATGCTCCATCGCGTACTCCCAGCCGCGCAGACTGGCCTCGCGGAAGGCGCGCACCCGATCCGGGTATTCCTCCAGCATGCGCTCCGAAGTGAAGAGGCAATCCCCGTAGAAATCCACGCCATAGTTCAGGGGGTGAAGGAGATTCAGGTGTTTGCCCTCCAGGGCCTTCTCATGCATGATCGTGGAGCTGTACATGCTGATGGCGTCCACCTCGCCACTCGCGAGCGCGGCGGCGGTGAACGCATGATCCACAAATCGCACCTGCTCCAGCGGCACCCCCTCGTTCAGCAGCATGGCCAGGATCTCCGCATTGCTGGACGGACGCAGCATCACGGACCGCCCGACCAGATCGTGGGGCGAGGCAATCGGAGTCCCTTCGAGCGAGGCGACCACATAGGGCGAGTGCTGATAAATGGCGGCCAGAACGACCACCGGCGCTCCGGCGTTTCGGCGAAGCAGCAGGTCGGGCAATTCCACGCCGAAATCGGCCGCCCCCGAAACAACCCGCTCGATAAAGTCCGTGCCCGACTGCCCTTCTTCCAGTTCCACCTCAAGCCCGGACTCCCGATAGAACCCCTTCTCCACCGCGGCATAAAAGCCGGCAAACTGGAACTGGTGGGACCACTTCAACTGCAAACGAACGCGGACCGGACTGACTTCTTCGCCGACTGCGCAGCGCGAACCGGTCCACGCGGCGAGTGAGGCAAGGCAGCAGACCAAGCTCAAGAAGCCGCCCTTCACCCGCGAGCCGTTTTTCATGTCAAAGCGCCCCGCCGGAATGTCGCCGTATCGACGCAACGCAACCGCAGTACCCCTGGAACTCGCGGATAGGGGATAAACATCACAACCGGAAACCTTTCTGCTACTGCGGGCACGGCCCAACCTTGACGCGACGCTCACCAGTATACCCCTTCCCGTAAAGGGGTTGATACCCGGACCGGTCAAGCATCGGGTCCTGAAATGAAAATAGCCCGACCGTTGGAGTACTATCGGGGAGGACGAGTTGGGAAACGAGTCAAACTTCGACCGGCCATGAGCTGCGTCCGGCGAGGTGAACGGGGAGAAAAGACCTTATGAGTGATGGATATTATCCGGGGATTCCCACACCGCGAAAACGCGACACGGGATTGTTGCCGCCCTACATCGAAGCCGCGCTGTTTCTCCTGTGCGGCATGATCATTGGCGGCGGGGCCACCGTACTCCTGATGGACCGATCGTTTCAGCGGATGGTATCCGAACCCGATCGCTTACAGACTAATTTGCTGGAACGAATGGAAGCCCGGCTGAGCCTTTCCGAAGCGCAGCGTGAAGTCGCCGCCGCAATCGTGGAGAAGCACTTCGAGGCGCTGGAAGGCATCCGAGTCGAAGTACAACCCGAAGTCAAGCGGACGCTGGACACCCTGCGCGACGAAGTTTCCGCCATCCTGAACGATTCGCAACGTCAGATCTGGGAACGCCGCTTCGAGGAAGTACGCGACAAATGGCAGCCGGGCCCGTTCACGCCGCCGGCGGACGCGCAGGCCAGCTCGCTCCCGGAAAGCGGCCCCCCCCAATCTCCCTGATCCCCATTGGCGTTACGTTCACATCTATCGGACATCAAAGGTCGCGGCGACGAATGGAGTCCAGGCGCAAGGCGGGTTCGATCTGGAGCGAGTCGAAATGGATAGAAAACAGAGCGCATAGCACCTCCGCAGCAATAAGGATCACGGTCTCGCGCTATCGAGTGATTGGCTACAGGGGTACCTGGACCGCTTGCAATGCACACCCCAACGGTGTATACTCTCTTCTATTGGCAGCAATCGCCCCTTCAGGGGCCTGCATCGTAGCGGGAACTTCTCCCGCAGTTGCTCAACTTTCTCCCCGGTTTCCACTCCCTCCGAGTCCCCCCGCGTATTTAGCTGAGCAAATAACCCTCAGCGGCCGCGACGTTTTTGAGCATCCCGGCCCACAAACGAAAGGGACTTTTGTGTCCTTCGAAGAATTCGACCTTCCCGTACCATGCCTGCACGTTCTCCAGCAGAGCGGCATCAGCAAACCCACCCCCATTCAGGAGCAGACCTACCTTTCCGCTCAAGGTGGTGACGACATCCTCGGCATCGCACAGACCGGCACGGGCAAGACCCTGGCCTTCAGCCTGCCGACCGTGTGTGAACTGGCAAAGACCAAGCCCGGCCCGAGCCGCATGCTCGTGCTTACGCCAACGCGCGAACTGGCCGTGCAGGTCCACTCCGTCATCGAACCCCTGGCAAAGGCCATGAAGCTGCGCAGCACCTGCGTCTATGGCGGCGTGGGCATGCAGCCCCAGATTAACGCCCTCCGTCGCGGCGCGGATATTATAATCGCCACGCCCGGTCGCCTGCTGGATCACATCCAGCAGAAGACCGTCCGCTTCAACGGCCTCTCGATCCTCGTCTTTGACGAAGCCGATCGCATGCTGGACATGGGCTTCCTGCCCGACATCCGTCGGATCGTCTCCGTGCTGCCTAAAGACCGCCAGACGCTCATGTTCTCGGCCACCTTTCCCCCGGAAATGGCGAAACTGACCAAAGAATTTCAGCGCGACCCGAAGCGGATCGAAGTTGGCGTAATTTCCACGCCCGTCGACGCGGTCACCCAGCATATGTATACGGTGCGCACGGAAGACAAATCCCAGTTGCTCGCGGACGTGCTTGATCGGCCCGAGGTCACTTCGGCAATCGTTTTCATTCGCACCAAATACCGCGCCGATCGCGTCGCCAAGCAGTTGAAGCGGGACGGATTCAAGGCCCAGCCCATTCACGGCGGGCGCTCCCAGAATCAGCGCCAGAACGCGCTGGACGACTTCAAAGCGGGCAAGTGCAACATCCTTGTCGCAACGGACGTGGCGGCCCGCGGCATCGACATCCAGGGCGTCACACACGTTATCAATTTCGACATTCCCGGCCAGTACGACGACTACGTTCACCGAATCGGCCGCACCGCCCGCGCGAAAGCCAAGGGTGACGCGATAACCTTCGTGAGCGCGGACAACGCGAAGGAACTGGCGGCGATTGAAAATGGCATGGGCAAGCCCATTCCCGAAGTCGAGTGGAGCGGCTCCATACCGGTACCCCGACTTTCCCGTGCCAAGGGAGCGAAGTCGCCGCAACCCAAGGTAACGGTGAATCGCGCCGAAGTCGGCGCCGACCGTGTTTCGGGCGGTGGAGAACGTCGCGGTGCCCAAGGTGGCCGCAACCGCAATGACAACCACCGAAACGGCAGCCATGGCGGCGGTCGCAACGGCGAACACCGGGACGGCGGTTACGGCGGAAGCCGGGGCGCGGGCGACAGTCGTGGCGCGGGCAACGGCGCCGGCGCACCGAAACGCGCGCAGAGCGACGGCGCAAACCGCCAGGGCGGGCACAACCCCAATCGCGGTGCGCAAAGCGGCTCTCACACCAGCGCCTCCTCCAGCGAGGCCGGCGGCAACGGCGGCAAGCGCCGGAACCGTCCCCGCCGCAACCGTGGCGGGGCCCGAGTGGCCTGAGCCTGATTAACAGCAAGTTCGAAGCGGGTCTTCCTTCGGGGAAGACCCGTTTCTCATTTTTCCCATTGCCCAGGATCGGGCGGTCGCATCAGAACCACCCAGCGACAAACCTCCGTCGGACCTACTCCAGCTTCAGCCCTTCCTGGCGTCCAGTGAGCGCGGCCACCGCCCTGGGATAGGCCAGCTCGCGCTCGGAAAGCTCGCCCGCCAAGCGCGCCTTGCCAAAACCGATCAGCCCGTCGATGTGGATGGGCGCGGCCACGGCCAGCGCGATGATCTGTGGAACGTCCGCGACGTCCAGCACGCTGGGAAGTGAGAGCAGAATGGACTGAGGCTGGTCGTTCTCCAGATAGTACCGATAGCTTGCGAGCAGGTTCTGAAGCTCCAGGCGCTCAAAGGGCGCTTCAAGGGCGGCGGCATACAGCGCCAGCAGGGCGCCATCACCCTCGCCGTTTGCCTGTACCGTCACCTGCGCGCCATTCCGATGGGAAAGCCAACGCGCGGCCTGGACCACATCCCACACTTGCTGGGCGAAGAGCGCTCTGCCCATCACGATTCCACCGCTCACAAGCTGATTGAGATTTCGCGCGCTTTCTCCCGATCCCCTGGGATCGATCACCAATACGGTCCCGTTGCGTGCGGCGGCGGCCGCGCGACCATCACGCAGCGCAGCGCCACGGCTCTCAAATCCCCCAACAAACAGCGATGCTACATCGGACGCGGCCCCGTCCACCGGGGTGGCGAGGGTCGCACCGATTTCGAAGCCGGGCTCCACCATCAGGGCGAGCACTTCGACGCGTAGCCCCTCCCACTCAAAGATGTTTACGGTGCGGGCGGTGGGCTCGAAGGGCTTGGGCCTACCCCCCATGATCGCCCAGAGTTCCTCCCGCCATTGCGGCGCGCGCAACTCCCACGCCTTAGAATCCGACGGCGCCGCCGCGTACGTCCCGATCTGCTCACGGGCCAGTTGCTGATTCAAGGTTATAACCGTCTCGGCGCCTTCCGGCATCGAGCCGCTCTTGAATGCCTTCAAATCGGGCGAATCGGGTGCCTCCGCAACGATGCCTGTTTCAGGGATGGCTTCTTTCCTCTCCTGTCCTGTAAGCCAATGACTCAGCCAGCCCGCGCCCGCCTCGCGCAGGGGCTGACTCCAGCCGTGTGGCAAGGGTGCCTCCACGGCGTCGATGTGGTCGGGCGCCCCATGCAACGCGTATATCGCGCCGGCGCGCCGGATCGTATCGCGCACGCCATCGATGGGAAAGATTTTGTCTTCCGTACCGTTACCGGCCAGAAAAGCCCGCGGCGCATTGAGCCCAATGATCTCGAACTGCTCCATTTTCCGCGTGATGCCCGGCAGGTGATTGCAGATGCAGTGATTGCCCCCTTTTTCGATCCATTGGTCGTAGGAGCAGACGAAGCAGAACGAGGCCCCCGCCTTGATGCGTTCATCCAGCGGCATGGCGTAGAACACCAGTTCGCCGCCCCCGGAGTTGCCCGCGATGCCGATGCGCGATGCATCCACATCCGCTCGGGAGACCAGATAGTCCACCGCGCGGATCGCATCCCACACGATACGTCCTTCGTTCGTCTGGCCGACCAGCAGGGAGCCATAGCCCAGGTCATGGGCGAAACCAGGCAGCTTGCGCTCGCCCTGACCGATGGGGTCGAAAGCCAGCACGATCATACCCTGTTTCACCAGACTCAATTGCCCGAGCTGGTACAGATCGTGGTTTTTTCCGTGGTCCATGGCGTGGCCCGCCGCCACCACAACGGCGGGGGCTGGAAGCTCGATTCCCTCGGGAATATACACATTGGCCGAAACATAAAATCCCGGCCGGCTTTCATACACCACATTCTCCACGCGATAAAACGCGCGCTGCGCCCGACCCGTTACGCGGGCATTGAGGGGCGTTCTCGGGGGCAGAGGCGCGAGGCCCAGCCCCCGCGCAAGATCCCGCTTCAAGGCGGGCACGCGCGCCAGCCAGGCCTCCCGCGACTCGGGGTCGCTCCGCTGGCGCAGCGATGCCTGGGCGCCTTCGATAAGAAAGCGCAGCGGGTCCGCGGTCCCCACCAGTCCATCGGGAAAGGCCAGCCACGCCCGCTCATCTCCGGTGTCCGGAGCATCTTCGGCCGCCGGAACGACCGGCGCGGAAAAGACGAACAGGAACAGGCACACGAGCGGATTAATCTTCATGAAAATACCTTCAGGGGTCGAGCCGGGACGCCTCACGGCGCACCGGCTATGTGTTCAGGCCCGCCAGTGAAGCGAGCCGCTTGATCTCCTCCGAGAGCGTCCGGGCGCTCACCGGTTTTCGGAGAAAGACACGCCGGGGATCGGCATTCTCTGCCATAGTCTGCTCAAAAGTATCGCCGTAGCCCGAGCAGAATACCACCGGTAGGTCGGGACGGATCTCGAGTATGGCCCCGGCCAGTTCGATGCCGTTCATTTCCGGCATGGTCAAATCCGTGACCAGTATGTCGAAAGAGGCCGGTGCATTGCGCAGCGCCTCCAGCGCCGCGCGACTGCTCGTATAACCCGAAACATGAAAGCCGAAACGCTCCAGGATTCGACGCATGCTGTCCACGATCTGCGCTTCGTCGTCCGCGTACAGCACGCGCAACTTCGCCGCACTTTCTTCCTCCGATGTCGCAACCGCCTTCCCGGTCTCCGCAGGACCCGCCACGGGCACAGCGCCCGGGGACGCCGGAAGGAGGATCGTGAACGTGGCGCCGTTGCCGGGCGAGCTCTCCGCGAAAATCACGCCTTTGTGATTCTCGACGATGCCGTGAACCGTGGCGAGGCCGAGCCCGGTGCCCGTGCCTATTTCGCGGGTGGAGAAATAGGGATCGAAAATGCGCTCCAGGGTCTTCCCATCCATGCCGACGCCGCTGTCCCTCACCCGCAGGCGCATATGCGGCCCAGGCTGAAGAAGGGGCCAGCGCTGGAGGTCCGATTCGGACACGTCCACGGCCTCATAGCGGATGTCGAGACTGCCCCCGGCCCGAAGTGCGTGCAGGGCGTTCGACGCCAGGTTCATCAGCACCTGATGGATCTGCGTGGGATCCGCGCAGACTTCATGCTGCAAATCGCCGAAGACCACCCCCAGGCGTATGCCCTCCGGAAGAGAGCCCCGTACGAGCGCGGCCACTTCCTCGATCACGGGCCTGAGTAGCATCGGGCGACGGTCCACCGCGGCCTGCCGTCCGAAGGCCAGGATGTGCGATACCAGATTGGCGGCCCGATGGCTCGCACGCTCGATTTCGTCCAGACAGACGGTCACTTCGCCCGGATTCGCCGTATTTCTACGCGCGAGGGTCGCATAGCCCAGCAGCGATTGTAGAATGTTGTTGAAATCGTGGGCAATGCCCCCGGCAAGCCGGCCCACGGCCTCCAACTTGTGCGCCTGCTGAAGCTGGGACTGGAGTTCGGCCTCGTGGGTGATGTCCCGCTGGATGTACACAAAACTGGTCACCGCGCCGTTCGGATCGCGCACGGGCGAAAGCGACGCGACCACGTGGGTGGGGCGCCCGTTGCGGCCATCAATGAGGCCGGACCCGCGCCAGGGAAGTGCGCCCGCAACAGCCCCCTCGACCTCCAGGATGCTCTCCGGATCGGCCCCATTGGCCCGGAGGAAATCGCCGAGAGAGCCATCCGTCGCGCTCACACCCGCCGCGGGATTCACATAGAGAATCTCCCCCCGAACCCCCGCAATGACCACCCCCTCCTCCGCCTGATCGATGGCGGCGGAAAGGCGCAGCCGGGCCTCTTCGGCCTCGTGCCGCTCGGTCATGTCGACGGCGGCGATGCGAAACATGACGAAGGACCCGCGCTCGTCGTACACGCCGTCCACATACAGCACCGTACGGATGACAACACCATCCGCCCGCAGCAGGGGCAATTCCTCGCCTCGGACCCGCTCCCCGCGCTGAACGGCATCGAAGCACAGCCGGGCCCGGGTGCGCGGCTCGCTGTCCTCCGGCAGCAAATCATAGAGGCTCGCGCCGACCAACCGGTCCTGTGCCCGGCCCGTGATGACTTCCGCAACCCGGTTGGCCCGTTCGATCACCGCGTCGGAACCAACGGAGAAATACGCCACGGGGGCCTGCTCGAAGAGGTCCTGAAACTGCTGCTGACTCGACTCCAGGGCGCGCTTCCGCTGGATCAATCGCCGCTCGAAACCCGAGAGCAGCAGAGCCACGAGAAGCCCCACCGGCAGGATGAGATGGTGCGCGGCAAAGCGCTGCTGCAGCACGTATGCCGGCGAGGGCGCCAGATAGAACCGCCAGGGCAGATCGGCAACGTCCACGGACTGCACCGCGACGCCCGGACCGCCGAGAAAATCGGGCGAAGCATCCACGGGATAGACAAGCTCCCCGTTGGCCTCCCGTATGGCGAACTGGAAGCGCTGATTCACCTGCAGACGGCCGAGACAGGTGTCGATGAGTTCGTTGACCCGGAATACGGCATTCACATAACCCAGGAGCTGGCCATCATCGCTGAAGATCGGGCGGTAGGTCGCAAAGCCGCGCCCCCCCTGCAACAATTCAATACGTGCCGGTGTCCGCACCAGCCGGCGTTCCCGCCCGGCCCGATCCAGGGCATCGCGCACCTCCGCGCTCGGGTGCGCCCGAAGATTGGCGTTCAGCGCCGAAGCATTGCGCTCCGAAGGCACCACCACGCGAATGACCTGCTCCGGATCGATCCAGTTAATCGCCTGAAACCCGGGAAAGCGGCGGATGAATTCTCCCGCGTCCCGCTCAAAATGCGCATCGTCGGAGGCGTACTCCCCCGCCCAGTTCTCCGCCAGAAAAGAAGACAGCGCCAGCCTATCCTCCATCCAGTCCGACAGGCGCCTCGCGACCTGCTCGGCCGTAACCTGCGTCTCCAGCGCCAACCGACCACGATGGCTCCGCTCCTCAATCCACCAAAGCGCAACGGCCAATGCAAAGGAAAGGGCAAAGACCACCGCGGGTCGGCCCCAATGGAGTTTGGAAGTCTCGTCTGTCGGCTGCACCTTCATGAATCGCGGCAGCGCCACCTTTCCCCGGAACGGCATCGCTTCTCACGAGCCTCGGCACACTGGAATCATGGACACGCCGGAACTTCGCCTGCGCCCACCACAGCAATTCTAGCGGATCCGAAACGGTTTTGCACGCGGGGGGATCGACCGGGGCGGGCAAACCGGCACTGGCCCACTGGGAATAGTACGAATCCTCCGTGGGAAGGGCCTGCACGCGCAATGCCGCATATTCACAGGGCGCGCAGTCAGCCACCACACGATCAGCAGAAATCGGTGGCTCCATTTCTCCGCTATCTATCTCCCGCATAATGCGGAGGGCGAGGCCTTCAGGTTGCTCCGGAGCCCCGACCGTTGACAAGATAGGTAACTACATAAGAATTCAGTCTTGCCGCCTTTGGACGGAGTGTGCTAGAATTTGGACAGTGGATATCCAATTTTAAGGGCAAAATTGGGTTGGAATGTCCGCGGAACCTTCGCACGGGGAGTGCGACGGACCGTAACACCTTCGGGGAACGCTGATGTCGCCTTTCTGGACGACAGCATCGCCTGTAAACATGGTTCTGCTCCATTCTATCCGTTTTTTGTCGAGTTTTCTCCGATGAACGCGGAATCAGCAGGAGACATATTGGGCGCCTACCGGCTTCTCAGGGTCGTTGGATCCGGGGGAATGGGCGTAGTCCACGAGGCGTGGGACACCCGGCTGGATCGGCGCGTGGCCCTGAAGCTTCTGCATCCCCACCTGCTCCAGAATGCGAATGCGCGGGCAAGGTTTGAGCGGGAGGCAAAGAAATCCGCCCGGATTGAGCATCCCAACGTGGTGCGAATCTATCGCGTCGACAGACATGCACGCGGAATTGCCATCGAAATGCAGTTCGTTGAAGGCACCCCGCTGAGTGCGCTGCTTCGGTCCGGCCCCTTACCCCCCACACAGGCGGCAGACCTACTGGGGCAATTACTGGAGGCCTTGCAGGCCTGCCATGATCAGGGTATAGTTCACTGCGACCTGAAGCCGGGCAATCTTGTTGTCGATCGCGCTGGTCACCTCGTGCTCACCGACTTCGGTATCGCGCGGGCGCTTTACGATGGGAATCTCGATGGCGGTGCGCCGGATCCGGTCTCGGGGCCCCTGTGGGGAACGCCGCAGTATACGCCTCCGGAAGCATGGCGCGGCGGCCCCGTTTCCCCTAAATGGGATCTCTTTGCGGCCGGCGTAATTGTGTATGAGGCGCTTACCGGCACCGCACCGTTTCATGGCCCAACCCCGCTGGCCACCATGCACGCCATACTTTCTACGACGCTTCCTTCGCTGAAATCACTTCGCGCGGATATTTCGGGCGAATTCTCCGATCTGATTGACTCCCTCCTCGCGCGGGACGCAGAGGGGCGCCCGTCCAGTGCAGCGACGGCCCTCGAAGCCTTGCGCGGTGCTCCGGAGTCTTGTCTCTACCGCGGCGACACAACAGAACTCGACCGCCCACGATTGCCTGTTGCCCTTCCGGACAACCCGCCTGTCCTGCCTGCCTCCAGGGGAACCAGCCCCTGGGAACGATGGGGCCCCACCTGCTCTCCGTGCTGTTGCCGGTCACGGTGGGCCTGCTGCTGATTGTCCTCGCTTCGGGCTCCGTCCGAAAAGCGGACACCGTGTTGGGCGGCGTTATGCCCCAAGCGAACGATCCGATGGTATCGGAATTGCTCGTCGTCGGGAACGAGGCGGTTTTCTCCGCCGACGACGGGGTTCATGGGCGCGAGCCGTGGTTCGTGGATCTTCACGGCAATACCAGCATGGTGCAAGACTTGGCGCCTGGCCCCGACTCCAGCAATCCCCGGCATTTCCGAATGCGCGGTCTAGGCGACTTCGTATTCAGTGCGAGCACCCCGGTTAGTGGTGAGGAACTTTGGCTGGGCAGCATCAGCAGTGACCTGTGTACCGTCGAATTGATTAAGGACATCATCCCAGGCCCCATGGGAAGCGAACCCATCGTTGTCGGGTCGAGTGATGCACTGATCTTGTTCTACGCCACGACCTTAACCGCCGGTCGGGAACTGTGGTGTACCAATGCCGTGAGTGCGCAGCAAACCGCCATGGTGTCCGATTTCTATGCCGGCGTTCAGAGTTCACTGCCCATGTCGCCAACGGTGCTGCCAGACACCGAAGGCGCGTATGTTGTCGCCTATGCCGATGCGGTGCGCGGTTGCTTACTTTTTCGCTACGACTATGCAACAGGCGCAATTCGCACGCTGGTCGATGTGGAAGATGGCGCCGGCGCCATGACAGAGCTCGGCGCCAGCCTGATTTTTGCGAACTCCGATTCCGCCCACGGTTGGGAGCTGTGGCACTATGAGAAAGATACCGGGGAATTCGGCGTGCTCCTGGATCTGGAGCCCGGCACAGAATCCGCCGGGCCCTCTCAGTTTTTCACCTGGCGAGAGCGCGTACTTTTTCAGGCTTCCACTCAAGAATATGGCAAGGAGCTGTGGATCACCGACGGGACGGCCGCAGGAACCCGGTTGCTCTCCGACATCAACCCAGGCCCCCATGACAGCGACCCCTATGGCTTCGTTGCCGCCGGTGATCACGTGTTCTTTCGTGCGAAAGACGACACGTGCGGGCAGGAACTCTGGGTTACGGATGGCACCCCATCCGGCACACGTCGTGTTGTCGACTTGATGCCCGGCCCGGGTTCGGGAGACCCCTACAATCTCGTTGCCTATGGGCAGGGACTCTATTTCTCGGCGGACGATGGCGCCACGGGCGAAGAGCTGTGGTGGGCCCGACTCGTGGATGGAGAATGGCATACCGAGCAAGTGGCCGATCTCTACCCCGGACTTGAAGGTTCGGAACCGACGAACCTCCAGTTTACGACGGGCGGCCAGGGCTACTTCCTGGCCCGAAGCCCAGCCGAGGGACGAACGGTTTTTACATTTCTCCCCGGCTCTACAGAGGGGCGGGAGAAGGTTGTTCCTGTGCAGATGAGATTGGAGACGCCGTGAGTGCTTCAGATCTGAAGAAGGCGGACCGTCCGATGCCGATGACCACCGGGCACTGCGTTCGCATGATATGCGGTCCACTCGTGGGAAAGACCTGGGTACTTTCCGATGGGGAGAACCTGCTTGGAAGAAGCATCGGTTGTCACATCCGGCTGGATGACCCCCATGTCTCTCGCGTGCAGTGCGAGCTCCATCAACACCCGGAGGGCTTGCTCCTGCGCAGTGTGGGCAAGAGAAACCCTACCTGCGTCAATGGCATCCCCGTCGAAGAGACCCTCCTCGCGCCGGGGGACATCGTCTCCTTTGCCACCTCCAGCCTGATTCTGGATCGCGCCAGTTCCGTTTCCACCACGTCAGGGCCGCGTGATGGCCGCACCACCCAGTCCATCGACGAAGTGGTTCATATTCGCCAGGATTTCGATCACGGGGCCTACGCGCAGGACGCCAGTCTGACCGCCGACCTCCACCTCCTGGTGACCCTGCTGCGTTCCCTGGGCCGCGCCGATACCCTGGAGAGCGTGGTCACCCTGCTGATGAATCATTTGCGCGAACGATTGAAAGCCTCGCACCTTTGGGTGGGGTGGCGTTTCCACTCCCAGGACGAGATCGTGCTCTATCCGCCAGCAACCCCCGAGGAGACCCGCGCCGCGCCCTTCAGCATCATGGAAGAAGCCTGCGCCGAAGCCACCGGCGTCATGAGACCGGGTAGCGCCCCATCCCTTGATCATTGCTTTGCGGCCGCACCACTGCTCCATGGCGGCGATCCCTTCGGGGCCATCGCAGTGCGGCGACTGGCCACCCAGGGCGCCTTCACCGAAAATGACCTGCACTATCTCGTGGCCGTCGCGGAGTGCTCGGCCCCCCTGATTCGCGCGGCGGAGCGCCTGGAGCAGATGCAGCGCGACTCGCAACACCAGACGCCGCTGGCCGCCGGAGCCAACCTTGCCTCCGCCACCAGCCAGGCCACCTTAACCTTGAATCGCGAAATCCGCCGGGCGGCCGTGGCCCGTGTCAACGTGGTTGTGCAGGGCGAAACGGGCGTGGGCAAAGAACTTGCCGCGCGCATGCTCCACGACCTGAGCGCCCGGCATCAAGGGCCCTATGTGGTGGTGAACAGCGCGTCGCTCTCGCCGGAAATGTTTGAAAGCGAGATGTTCGGCCACGAGCGCGGCGCCTTCACCGGGGCGACCCACCGCAGAAAGGGCCTCTTTGAACTGGCCCACGGCGGCACGCTCTTTCTCGACGAGATAACCGAGCTGAGTCTGGCGAACCAGGCCCACCTCCTGCGGGTCGTTGAGACCGGCATCTTCCGCCCGGTCGGGTCGGAGAAGGAACTTCGGGTAGACGTGCGCATTGTCTGCGCCACGAACCGCCCCTTGCCGGACAAGAGCCAGACCTACTTTCGCACCGATCTCTACCATCGCCTGGCCGGGATCATCATTCGGATCAAGCCCCTGCGCGAGCGCAAGGGCGAGATTGCGACCCTCGCCACCCATTTTCTCAGTCTCAACGCGCCCCACACGCAGATGCACCCCAAAGGCTTCACCCAGGAAGCCATGGACAAACTGATGGCCTATGACTGGCCGGGCAACATTCGTGAACTGCGGAACGTCGTGGAGCGGGCCTGCTTCATGACCCAGTCGGAGTACCTTTCCAGCAGCGACCTCTGCATCGAGGACAATGCCCCCCTGCCCGCCCCCGAAACCGCACCGGGCATTGTCTCGCTGGACGACCTGGAGCGCCAGCACCTCCTCGCTATGCTCCGCCGTCACGGCAACTCCGTGGTTAAAGTCGCCACCGCCCTGGGGCTCTCCCGCAGTGCGCTCTATTACAAGCTCGCCCGCCACGACATAAAGCCGCGACAGGCCGCTGATTGAGTCTGGTCAGACTCGCTCGTCGCCCCTGAATCCAAGCTATTCCACCGGCTCTGCCGTTCCGCCGTTACATTGGTCGCAGTGACAACGCGGGGGACATGAATTGCGTCGGGTTCCGCACGCTGGAACCCGTATTAGCTCCGCAGGAGCGGCAGTCAATAGCCCGGGGCGTAAGCCCCGGGTCGACGTTCCGCAATTCGTTTGAATCCGCGAAGCGGATGGTAGAGCAATACGACGCGGATTTGCCATCCGCTTCGCGGATTCATCGCTACGTTGCCAAGGTTCCTGGGGCTTACGCCCCAGGCTATTGACTGCCATCCGCTTCGCGGATTGGTAACGTTGCGGTCCTGAGTAGCACGCCAGAAATTGAGTCGCGCGCTTCACCCGGATGAACCCCATAGATCTTGGTGAGCGGAACGTATACCTGGACTAACCGGCCTCTTTCAGGGGCCTTTCTCATAGCACCCGTTCTACCGGTGGTCACTGATTTCGCCGGGCCGACCGGAAGACACGCCTGCAGAAAACAACCCCGGACGACGCCTCGCGACATCGCCCGGGGTGCGATTCGGTGTGCCGAATCTAAGCGCTATATCTGAACCGACTTTCTCCTGCGGCCCAGGGCAGACACGAGGCCCATACCCAGCAGCGCCAACGGGGCGGCGGCGGGAATGGGAACCACAGCGGGGGGAGTATCCGGCGTCAGAATGAAGGCATGCGTCTGGCCATTGTAGGTTCCATAGCCTGTGATCTGTCCGAAGTTGTTGATATCGCGGGCATACCCCAGTGTCCAACCGGAGAGCGGATCAATGAGATCGTTCAAATCCAGCATACCGTCCACACCGTCGTACAGGAATGCGTGGTACGCGCTGTCGCCCGAGGTATAGCTACCGCCGACCACCTGACCGCTGTCGTTGATACCATTTCCATAACTATAGGTGCCGCCGAGCGTACCCAGATCGTGCATGATGCCATCGTACAGGAATGCGTGCCGTGCGCTGTTGCCCGAGGTATAGCTATCGCCGACCACCTGACCACTGTCGTTGATGCCACGTCCAGTACTAGACGTGCCGCCGAGCGTACCCAAATCGTGCATGTTGCCATCGTACAGGAATGCGTGAGACGCGCTGTTGCCCGAGGTACCGCTATAGCCGACCACCTGACCGCTGTCGTTGATGCCACTTCCAGAACTATAGGTGCCGCCGAGCGTACCCAGATCCAGCATACCGTTCACGCTGTCGTACAGAAATGCGTGGAACGCGCTGTTGCCAGAGGTAAAGCTACCGCCGACCACCTGACCGCTGTCGTTGATGCCATTTCCCGAACTTCCGGTGCCGCCGAGCGTACCCAGATCGTGCATGGTGCCATCGTACAGGAACGCGTGGTACGCGCTGTCGCCCGTGGTATAGCTATATCCAGTAACCTGACCGCTGTCGTTGATGCCATATCCCTCACTAAGGGTGCCGCCGAGCGTACCCAGATCGTGCATGGTGCCATCGTACAGGAATGCGTGAGCCGCGCTGTTGCCCGTGGTATAGCTGTATCCAGTAACCTGACCGCTGTCGTTGATATCGGATCCACCACTGTTATTGCCGCCGAGTGTGCCGAGGTCGGTTACGGTGAAAGACAAGGCATTCGCGTCCCAGGGAATGCTGCCCGCTAGGATGACCGCAAGCACGGCCCACTTCTTTATTCCCAAGATTCTCATGCTTTAACTCCTTGTGGTTCCCGGAACGACCTCTTCCCCTGACGCGGCCACCACACCAAGGGGCGAGAGGAGATCCGGACGGTTCCCCGATTCGATGGATTGCCCGGCGCGACGGCACCCGGCCTGGCCGTAGATAGGCAAGACCTGTGCCAAGAATTTGGCACCCACAGTGATCCCCCTAAATGCCATAGATGCTGTGACTTAGCGATCAACGATCTCCGTGGCAATGTACGGGTGTCTGTGGAATGTCCAGGAATCTGGACGAGCGATTCCAAAAGTTTGGATAGGTGGTCTGAAACGACCTGATGCGCGCGGGCTTCGGGTAAAGGCAATGGAGCAGATACGTGTCTGGCGTGTTGCACAGGAAACAGACGGGGAGCGCCATCACGAGTGGCCATCCGGAGGCGATTCGCCTGGACCGTTCGAGAATCAGGACACATTCCTCCAGAAACTTGGACGGTCTGGGATCATTCCGCCGTGAACACAGGACTTACGCGCCCCAGACCTTGGACCGGAACTTGCTTCCTGGTAGCCATGGGCGTGCAGGGCTGTCGGTATAGGCCGTCGGCGCCCTTGCGGGTGCAGCGTCTACGGTGTGGGAAACACAGAAAGGGCTTTCTGTCGGCAAGAATCTTTGAAGGAGGCAAGTGAGGTTTCTTACACAAGTCCATTTTGACGTTCGCCTGGGGAGTCGGACTTGTGGGGCGTGGGGTGTCCTGCGGCATCAAATTGGCAGAGACACCGGAGGGGTTGCGCAACCTGCTTGGGGTACCCGTATGGCGGGGCACGACGAATCAGTGCGGCCCCGGCACGCGGGAATGGAGCGCGGCATCGGCGACACGCGCGGGTGACCGCACAATCTTTTCAAAACAAGGAGAACACAGATGAAGAAGACTTTTTTGGCAATCGCCTGGGCGGTTGGCGTCGCAGGCGCCTTCTCGGCTCAAGCGGACAATGTCAGCATTGTGTCCCCCGGGTCAACCTGGGAGTACACCTTTACCGATCCAGGCGCCAGCGCGTGGAATACGGGCGCCACGCCCTCCGGCTGGCTCTCCGGCCCGGCACCCTTCGGAAACAATACCGGTGGGTACTGGACAGACCCTGCCGGAAATTTTGACTATGCAACCTATTGGCCCGCGGACACGAACAGCGATAACGACCTGTGGGTCCGCACGACCTTTGACCTCTATCAGACCGAGTGGGACTTGAACTCGATTACCTGGGGGTTGGGCGTTGACAACGGATATACGCTTTACCTGAATGGAACCCTAATCAGCAGCGCCAGCGCCGGAGGGTACACTTCGCAGTGGGAGTACACCGGCTCTTTCACGACGCCCACGCTGGTACAGGGCGTCAATGTGCTCGCCATTGCCTTGCAGGACATGGGCGGACTTACGGCATTCGACATGGAGGTGCGGGGGAACTTTGATACGTCGGGTGGCGCCACACCCAATCCGTCAGGCATCGTTCCCCTGCCTGGCGCGGCGGCCATGGGCTTCCTCGGTATGGGCTGCCTCGGGCTTGTACGACGCAGAAAGCAGACCGCCTAATCCGCCCTGACATCAGACGCAACGGCCCCCTGTAGCCTGCCATGGCTACAGGGGGCTCTTTCATCGTGCGACGTTTACCCGATGCCTCGCTGAAACCATCGATTCGCCGCCAGCTTCGCCGTCACCGCCTACGCGTCACGCGCCGTCACCTTCGAGCGCGCGCTTCACCGTGCTGGTTTGATGCCCGGCGTTACCGAAGGGGGCGAAACAGCCTGGCCAAAAGAAAAGACCCCGGACGACGCCTCGCGACGCCGCCCGGGGTGCGACTCCGTGTGCAGAGTCTAAGAACTATGCCTGCGGTGACTTCTTCCTGCGGCCCAGGGCAGACACGAGGCCCATACCCAGCAGCCCCAGACCACCCGCAGCGGGAACGGGAACCGGTGCTGGGCCACCGGGTACAAGAACCGGCGCTACGTAAGGATCCGCGACGTAACGGAGAATGTTTCGGTGTAATGCGCCAGTGCCTGCGGACCATCGGGTATCGGGACCACCAAAATAGGGAAGTGTGAGCCCGCCAAAAAGGACATGGCCGCTGCCATAACCCATTTCAGCTAGAGTGGCACGACCGTAAGAATCTATCATGAGGTTTGTAAGCCCCGCACCGGTCACAAAATCGTGTGATAGCGTACCACCTGTCCATGCCGTTCCCGTGGGCCCGAAGGGTCCGGTGAAAATGGCGTGCCCTGGATCAACAGCAGTGCCATTAAATGTACTTGAGTGACCAAGACCAGCAGCAACCAAGTTAACGCCGAAGCCCAAATTGAAGGTACTCGTACCACCCCACCGCGCCGCATTAATGAACAGCGAGCCTCCGCCGGATACAAAGGTTTCCAAGAGAGTCCGATTCGTATTGACAAACGATTCGAACTCCGCTGTCGCGCCATCACCGCCGTCCATGAATATGAAATCACCCATACCGCCTGCCTGAAGGACGCCATTCTGAGAGAATCCAGAGAAATACTCTCGTCCCCAGTTTCCCGCACCAAACACGTCATTAAGTGAATTCACGTTGCCTGGGAGATTCCAGGGCTCATTGAAGGAAGATACATATACCACCTGACCTGCGTTCGCACCGAGAGCGACGAGAGCGAACAATAGACATCCAATGAACTTCTTCATAGTGACATTTCCTTCTCTTTGGTGCGCCTACCGCGTGTGGAGAGGCGCGAGTGATATTTCCCAGCGACTGAAGACCGAATAAGCGTACGAACTACAACATTGAAATATCCGTCGAACCAGCAGGCCGAAACGCAGAGCGTTATGAACTTGCCACCAACCGTGCTCTCTGTCGACCTGTCGCGCTCCGAAGAGTCGGAATCCGAAACTGTCCTGATACATCAGAGCCGCCAAGCGGGCCGCTGCCACAGCGTCATTCGACTAAAGTGCCAACTCCATCGAGACCCATAAAGCGACTCGCTTCTCTGTTCCCGCGGATCGTGCCTTTCAACTCCTTGTTGTTCCCGGAACGACCTCTTCCCCTGACGCGGCCACCACACCAAGGGGCGAGAGGAGATCCGGACGGTTCCCCGATTCGATGGATTGCCCGGCGCGACGGCACCCGGCCTGGCCGTAGATAGGCAAGACCTGTGCCAAGAATTTGGCACCCACAGCGATCCCCCTAAATGCCATAGATGCTGTGACTTAGCGATCAACGACCTCTGGGCGTATTGTACGGGCGTCTGTGGAATGTCCAGGAATCTGGACGAGCGATTTCAGAAACCTGGACAGACGGTCTGGAACGACCTGACGCACTCGGGCTTCGGGCAATGCCGTTGGAGCGCTTGCGAGCCTGGTGTGTTGCACAGGGAAGCGTCCGCAACAAACAACCCCGGACGACGCCTCGCGACGCCGCCCGGGGTGCGATTCGGTGTGCCGAATCTAAGCGCTAGACCTGCACGGACTTTTTCCTACGTCCCAGCGCGGATACCAGACCCATGCCCAGCAGACCCAGCACGGCGGCCACCCCCACTGGAACCTCGACGTCTCATCTGTCGGCTGCACCTTCATCAATCGCGGCAGCGCCGCCTTTCCCGGGATCGGCGTCGCTTCTGGCGAGCCTCGGCACACTGGAACTTGGACACGCGAGAACTACGCATGCGTTCACATCCGCGATTCTATCGGATCGGGAAAAGTTCTGCACGCGGGGGAATCGAGCGGCGCGGGCTCACGGGTAAGAGTACGAATCTTCCGTGGGAAGGGCCCGCACGCGCAACGCCGCATATTCGCAGGGGGGGGCAGCCGCCGGGCAGGAGTGCGTTATCTTCTGCGTACCGTCTGACGCCCCAAGACGACGCCCCTTTTCATTTCGTAACGGCATCCAGAAACCCGTGCCCGCTTAAGACCGGATCGCCGAAGGGCAGGAAGTAGAGCCAGTCGGCGGATTCGTAGAGGATGACTTCGTTGACCTCTTCTTTGTGGGCGAGAACCTTGAGGATGAGGCCTTCGCGTTCGGCGCGGGCGGTGTCGTAGTCCTGGCGGCGGAGGGTGTATTGGGCTTCGAAGAAGAAGCTGCGGGGGCCGCGGAAGCTGGATCCTCGGTTCTCCACGAGATCGCGGAAGGAGCCGCGCAGGTGGGCGTCGAAAGGCCCGGCGGGGGGCACGTCGCGGATGCCGAAAAGGACCGGCTCGGTGCGGAGCCCGCTGAGGTCGAGCATGGCCATGCCCTCGCCGATGGTGTCGATGTAGTTGATGGTGCTCCAGACGCCGCCGTTGTCGCCGGGGCCGTAGGGCGTGCCGTCGGGCCGCTTGAGCTGGGCGATCTCGTTGCGCACTTCGGTGGCGGAGGCTTCGGCCATGGGGATGACGGCGCGGATGCGGGTATCGGGGAAGGCGGCCTCCAGCTCGCCGAGGAAAGTGCGCAGGCCCCCGGCCACGGCCTTGTTGCGGGCGAAGCGCCAGCGATAGGGCGACGCTTCCGTCTGGCAATCTCCCTCCCACTCGCCGGGCTGCCAGGTGGTGATCTTTTCCACCTGGGCGGGATCGGCGGCCCAGGTGCGCAGCACGGGATCGTCCGCGGCGGCGATGGGGGCGTAGGCGCGGTCGATGCCGAGGTGGGCGTAGTGCTTCCGGTTTTCGCGGTAGTGCATCAAGGGCTGGATGCCCTCCTCCCCATCACCTTGATAGGCCGAGAGCTGCACGTGGGAGCGGGTGTTCACGAAGATCTCGTCGAAAGCGGGCAGGTCGAGGACCGTCTTCAGTTCCTTGATGGCGTTCGCGCGCATGAGGGGCTGGTTGAGGTCGAGCATCTCCACGGACCAGGCCGCGCCGAGATCGATCACCAGAAGTTTGCCGCGCAGTGCGGTGCGGGGCTGGCCCTGCTGGAAGAGGTGGCGATAACCGGTCTCGGTGGCGTTGAACTCCGTGGCCTGATCGCCCGTGGAGGGAATCCCCGGCACGCGCGTGGCCGCGG
Source organism: Candidatus Hydrogenedentota bacterium (assembly GCA_016791475.1). NCBI lineage: Bacteria > Pseudomonadati > Candidatus Hydrogenedentota > Candidatus Hydrogenedentota bacterium. The sequence continues at coordinate 80,522 of JAEUWI010000012.1, read as the reverse complement.
CCAGCGCCGGGTCGTCGTCCAGCACCCAATAGACATTTTCCCGCCCGATGCGGTTGCCCGCGCGGGCGAAAAGAGTCACGGGCGAGAGGGTGGGAAAGTCGAGGGCCTCTTCCGCGTTCGCGGGATTGGACAGGATGAGGTAGCGCGACTGGAAGGGCACGTCCAGGCCCTCGATGCGCACGGTGCCTTGATCTTCGCGGATGCTAAAGCCCGTGACAGGCTGGAGCTGCGCCTCGGCCTGTTCGGCGATTCCGGCAAACTGCACCAGTGCGAACTGGCCATCCGCCTCGCGCTGGAGTACGAGAGATTCCGCCAGCAGCGGCGGATAGTCCGACGCCACGATGCGGAGATTGTCTCCGGTAGCGTTGAATCGCTGCAGAAAGGCCGCCGCACCTTCACAGCCGGGAATGGCAATGGCGCCGATGCGGCCCCTGTCCTCGTGGCCCATTTTCTGGAGCACGGTGCGATAGTGGCCGAAGCTGGTCTCGCTGGTTCGGTAGTTGATGGGCGGCGTGGCCATGGGCAGGAAGCCCCAGAGGTAGGCGCCTTTCTCGTCGAAGGTGGGCAACTCGTAATACTTCGTCAGGGCCGGTTCGAAGGGGCGAAAGCTGACGCTGAGCTTGACGCCGTGCTGCTCCGCGCTGCGGGAGAGCATGGGGCCGAAATCACGCATGAGGCGGAACGCGTTCAACTGGCGGATCCAGTCCCAGGAGATGTGGAGCCCCCACTCGCCTTTCTGGGCGCCCTTGAGGCGTTCGGTGACGAGCGCCTTAAATTCTTCGCTCTCATTCAGCGCGCGGGCCTGGGCCTCATAGCGGGCCCAGTCCTCGGGCGCGTAGTTTGAGGGCGCGGTGATATAGGGCATGGGACCGAGCCAGGTGATGAGGCGGTCGATCCCCTGGAGCTGGCAGCGGCGGAAATACTGGTCAAAGGCGTCTTTCGTGACAGGACGCCAAGTGCCGTCGGGCGCATTGAAAATGCGGATGAGGTCGTCGCCGAAGTCGGAATAGTAGCTGAGAGGGCGCTTCGGCGGCCCGGGCTGAATGCGCAGCGTCTGGGCCTCTGCTTCGCCCCCGGGAAGACTCAGCGACACTTCCAAATCGAAAGGGGCCTCGGTGGCGGTGGCCTCCGCCGCGATGGTGAGTTGCTGCTCCCGGTCCAGCTCAACGCGAAGGCCCGGCAGCGTGAGCACGTTGCCCTGGGCCAGGGTCGCGCCATCGCGCCTCGCCACAAAGGTCATCCGTGCGCCGACAGGGAAGTTTTCCTGCAGGATGGGCCAGCTCCGCGTGGCCCCCGCGAGGTACGGGAAAGGCACTTCCGTGTTACGCGGGGACAGGTGCGCGGCGTAGGCGGAGGGGAGCAACATCAGCGCGAAGAAGAGCGAAGTGAAGAAGGCTGGAACATTACGAAGCATGACAGGCAACTTTCCAGGTATTTATCGGTTGCGGGCATTCAAAATCAGGACCGGCGACACGTTGCGAAAGTTCTCGCTGCTGTACCGTCGATCAGGTGAATGTCGCCGTATAGGGCTCCACGCGCAACTCGGCCAAATGCTGGCGGGTCTGCCACAGATCATGAGCATTTTGAAGCCGCAACCAATGATCCGCACTGGGCTTCCTGAATACCAGTTCAAGGCGTACCGCCATCTCGGGCGTTATGGCGCTGCGCCCGTTCAGAATTCTGGAGAGGGTCTTCCGGCTAATCCCAAGATGGCCGGAGACACCCGTGACAGTAAGTTCCTGCGGCGCCATGATCAGCTCTTTTAATATCTCGCCTGGATGGGCCGGATTGTGCATGGTCATCAGTGGTAGTCCTCATAGTCAACGATCTCGGCATTGCTACCCGAAAAGCGAAAGGTAATGCGCCAGTTTCCGCTTACCGAAACAGCCCACGTACCGCGCCGATTACCCTTGAGTTCGTGCAATCGAAGACCGGGAAGGTCCATGTCCACCGGTGACTCCGACTGGTCCAAGTTGGTTAAGATAAGGCGCAACTTCAGAGCATGCTTCGCCTGTATGCCGGCGGTGTTGCCCGTCGCATAAAAACGCTCCAGCCCTTTGTGCGCGAAGCTCCGAATCATAAGATCAGTGTAACCTGTGAGGTTACAAAGGTCAAGCCGCCGCATCGCCTCGCCGCGAAGCCACCGAACAACTCACGTGATCTGCCCTTGACCGTAGTCGCCTGGCGCGTGTCCGTCCCCCTGGTCCCGCTCCTGCACAGTCAAAACAAACGTGGCCGCCCTGACCCGCGCGCGGCATCTTCCGCTGCGACTCAAGACAGCCACGCGCTGTCCAGTCAATTCAACTTTAGTGAACTCGTTTCCACGCCTTAGTGGTGATGGGCCTTCACGCCCCGCAAATAGGCCATCAGATCGAGGATGTCGTCCTTGGAGAAGGCGCCCAGCAGTCCCGTCGGCATGGTGGAAACGGTGGAAGCCGACATATCGCTGATTTCGCTGCGGGGGATCTTCCGGGCCTCCGTAGTGACCAGGGGATTCTCCACCACGCGAATGAACTCGTCGGTCTGCTCCACCACCAGGCCGTAGGTGCTGGTGAGGTCGTTCAGCTCGATGTTCCAGGGCTTGTACTCGTCCTTGATGACCCGGGAGGGGTCGAGCATTTCTATCGCCATGGCGGCGGGGTCGAGGCGCTCGGCGACGCCGGCGAGATCGGGACCGATCGCGGCGCCCTCTCCCCCGGCCTTGTGGCAGGCCACACAGGCGGCCGCCTTGAAGATTTCTTCGCCCCGCGCCGCGGAACGGCTGGCCAGCTTGTCCAGGTCGGCGGAGAAATCCTCGGGTTTCCATTCCTTCACTTCGGCCAGGGCCGGATCGGGATTGGCCGCGTTCCAGGCCTCACGATCATTCACGACATGCATCATGCCCCGCATCAACTGCCAGTGGCCGGGATAGGTGCAGATGTAGTCGTAGAGCCCGACCGCGTCGGGCGCGGTGAACTCGATATTCTCCGCCTGACCGACGGACAGCGTCTTTGAATGGGCAATGATTTTGGGGCTGTCGGGCGTCCAGCTTTTCTTGACGCCATCGGCGCCGAGCAACATGGCCGCCGTGGCGACTTCCTCGGCGGAGTCGGGCTGGAGCACCATGAGGTTGTGGTCCATGGCGTCCGGATTGCTGAATTCAATCCGCACCTTCATGCCCGGCTCCACCGCGAACTGGGTCCGGTCGTATTTCATCTTTTCCTTGACGGTCTGGATCTTCACCACCAGCGTGTCGCCGTCCATGAAGGGCGGCGGAGACATTTCCTGCTTGAGGTAGTCCGCCGCGCCACCGTGGGCCGCGTGGGCGCTGTGGTCCATGGAGGCCATGGCCCCCGCGCCAAACTTGCCCTCGATTTCCCAGATATACTTCACCCGCTCCGCAGCGCGGCGGGCGTGGGCCTCGGGAGAATTGAGCAGCAGGGACAGCAGCCCTTCGTTAAGCACGTTAAACTGCTGGTGCAGCCAGAGCACTTCCAGCAGGTGGTGCGCATCCTCCGCTTTCATCGGGTCAAACTGCTTCGCCCACTCGGTGGCCGCGGCAATCACCTCGTCGCGGTTGCGTTCGCTCAGCTCGATGCGCGCACGAAGACGCACGCCATTGGTCGGGTGCTTCAACACGTCGAGCAACGCTGGGATGGGCTCCCCGTCGACCTTCACGGAATCCTGCAGCGGACGTCCCTTGTAGGTCACGCGGTAGACGCGGCCATGATCGCGGTCGCGACTGGGGTCGCGAATGTTGTGCTGCATGTGGCCGATGAGAGCATTGGCCCAGTCGGCGACGTAGAGCGCGCCGTCGTCGCCAAACTTGAAGTCGGCGGGACGGAAATTGGGATCGTCCGAAACGAGCAGGTCTTCGGTTTCCGTGCCCCACACGTTGCCGTCGGTGTTCTCCAGCGTATACTGCTTGATTCCCAAAAAGCCGATAGCATTGAGAATGAGGTAGTTGCCGTTCATTTCCTCGGGGAAATGGGTGCTGGAGAGGATACCGCTGGAGGGTACGGGGCGCACGGTCTTGGTCAGCAGTTCGTGCATCTTGAAAGCCCCGCCGCCGTCCATACGCACCTGGTAGGCGCGGCCGCCGGTGGCGTCGGTGGCGTAGTGATAGCCCCAATAGTCGAAATCGCCGCCGTGGGGATTCGGCGGGTTTTCCGCGTGGTAGCTGAAGCGGTGCGTACGCGGATTGAAGCGATACATGGCCGAATTGCCATAGAACTGCGGCCCCTGCCAGGGGGTCTCCACGTTGCTCACGTTAAAAATACCGCGCTGGTAATAAATGTAACCATCGGGACCAAAGTCGAAGCCGTTGGCGCTGTGGTGTGTGTCGGCGGAATCGAGACCGCTCAGGATAACCTCGCGATGATCGGCCACGTCGTCGCCGTCGGTGTCTTTCAGAAACCAGAAGTTCGGCGCGGAGGCCACAATAACGCCGCCGTTCCAGAAGGTGAAGGCCGTGGGATTGTGGACGTAGGCAAAGGTCTTGCACTCATCCGCGACACCGTCGCGATTCTCATCCGGCAGGATGACCAGGCGATCCAGCATCTCGCGATCCGGCTGCCATTTCGGATAAGTCTCCCACACCGCCACCCAGATGCGGCCTTTGGTGTCCACGTCCATCTGCACCGGATTCACGAAACCGGGGAACATCTCTTCCGAGGCGAAGAGATTACTCTCCAGGTTGGTGGCCAGCTTCAGCGTCTTGGTGCCTTCGGAGGCGGGCGTATAGGTCAGCTTGCCATTCTTCTCGCTGGGCTGGTAATTGGTTTCCACCTGAATGGGATTCGGCACATTGCTGTCGTCCGGCTTGCCGCTCTCGCCCAGCGTGGCGCTCCAGATAATCTTGTCGCGGTTCGCCGACATGATGTCGAGCATCAGCAGTTCATGTTGCAGCACTTCGGCGTTGGTCTGATCGTTGACGAACTTCAGCACGGAGCGATTGCCCCACACGTCGTTGCCGTCCGTCGCGCGGTAGCGGTTGAACCAGCACCAGTTCTTCTCCAGCACGGCGGCGCGGACAAGATCGGCGTGTGTGGTTTCCACTTTCTGACCCAGCGCTTCGACAATGACCTTCGCGATGGCGTCGTTGCCCTGGGCATTCAGGTGCACACCGTTGATGGTAAGCGGCGCTTCGGTGGATGCGTAAAGCGCCTGAGATGGCCCGAAAAGATCGACGAAGGGCACATCCATGTCACCGGCGACACGGGCCATGGCGTCGGTGTAGATTTCCAGCCACTTGTTGTTCTCTTTGCCGTCGGGGAAATCCGGCGATTGCAGATCTTCGTGGGCGATGGGCGAAAACAGCACCAGACGCGGCGCGGATTCGCCGTTGTAGCGCTTGGTCCTGGTCTCCTCAATAAACTTCGTCAGTTCCTGCTTGAAGAGCGCCGGATCCTGCTTGAAGGACTCGTTATAGCCGAAGAAGGCGAAGATCACGTCCGCCTTCACCAGATCCATGTAGAAATCAACCGTCGGGAAATTCTCTTCGCGCGGGCGGTTGGCCACCTCGTCGCCGGAGAAGCCCATATCGCGAACAACAAGCTGCTTGTCCGGGTTGGCGAGCTGGAGGTAGGTCTCCAGGTACCCGTCCTGCTGCATACGGTCGGGCAAAGCATTGCCGATGATGGCGATGCTGTCGCCCTGCTCGAAAGTGTACTCCGCGAAGACGCCCTGAACGATCAAGACGAGGGACAGCAGGACCAGGGCAAGAGCCCGGTTCAGGCTACTACACATTATGATACCTCTCTGGTTGGACGACACAGCCCGCAAACACGCGGCTGCGGCAGCGTTGATCTCCCAAAACGCAACCCGCCAGGGCGCACTGCTCAAGAGCCACGGGCGGGAATCCCGGCAGTCTACTGGATTGGCAGGCGCGATGTCACCTTCCGGAGCGCGCCTTCGGAAGGCGACTGACCAGCCAGACAGATTAGACCGATAGGACGAATACTACCGAACACATCGATCAGATTCGTCCTATCGGTCCAATCCGTCTGATTTTTTCAGTTTCCCGAGGGCACTGCCTTCATTCCGCCAACTGTTTCTTAAGCCATTCGCGCAATTTGACTTCGCGCAAGGCCACACTCCCGCCCCGGGCGATGGGATCGAGGTCCTGGGCCCAGATTAGACGCCCCGCCCAATCATCGCGCTCCTTGTCGGCTTCACCCTCGATCTTCTCGGTGAAGCCCGGCGGTACGGCGGTGACATCCCACTCCTGATGGGCAAAACTCAGCGCATAGTTCATGGTCCAGGTGTAGTGACGCTTAAAATTCTCGAAGTCCGGGGACGTCGCGCTCAGCGGGATGGCAATGAAGACCCAATCAGATGGGTTGTCCCGGATGGCCTTGGCGGACTCTTCGATCTCAGCGAGCGACTTGCCCGCGACATCCCACGAATCCATGGTCAGTGGCGAGTCAGGCGCGAGTTCGCGGAGCAGCTTCTCAAGCACTTTGTCATAGGGTGGCATGGCCAGCACTTCGATGGGCTGCTTCGCCCGAATGAGCCCCAAGGTATGGGGAATGGCGGGCTGGGGCGGAGAGCTTTGCCAACCCCTGGTTGGTCGACCGACGATCGCAGCGCGAATGGTTCGCGCGAGTTCCCGGTGGCCGTCCATATTCGGGTGAATTTCATCACTCATCAGGAAGGCCCAGTCCTGCGGATGTTTCGCCCGTATCTCCTCGAAGGCGCTGTAGCAATCCGCGAGCGTTACCTTTTCCGACGCGGCCGCCTCTCGAACGACGGCGGCATATTCGAGAAGCTTGCTCGTGGGCCGATCCGGTGTGTCGGTGACACTATTCGGCGTACAGAGAACGACCTCGGCCCCCGCCGCGCGACAGCGCTCGATGAGCGCCTTCAGGTTGGCGCGATAGTCGTCCATGGAAACACGGGTCATGTCGTTCAGGCCGAACATGATCGACACCAGATCGGGCTTGTGACTGAGAACATCGTGATCGAGTCGTTCCAGGGCATTCACTGTGGTGTTGCCACTCACGCCCGCGTTGATAGCCGTAAACTCGACGCCCGGGAACGCCTGCTCCAGCGCCAGTTTGAGCATGTCGGTATAGGCGCGCCGACCGCCCGTGTGGTAATAAACGCCCGTCACGCTGTCACCGAGGCAAACGAAGGTCACGGGTTCGCCCTTATGGATCTTTTTCGAGAGTTTGGGAAGGTCTGCCGCGATGGGAATCTCGCTGAAGTTGCTGGTCAACCGGACCGTCTTCTCTTCGGTCAGATTGCATTGTGCGAGCATTTCGTCGACTCGTTCTAAAATCACCTGTGTGATAGGGTTCATTTCACGTGGGTCGTTGGGGTCCAGCACCCATTTTTCCCCGTCCACCGTCTTGACAACAAAAACGCTGCTCGGGGCATCCGAATAATTTGCACCGGGATCGAAAGGCAATTCAAAGAAGTCACCCCCACAAATGAACTCCGCGAGTTTCTCGAAGTCCGCTGCATCTCGAATGGTGCCGCGGAACTCGCCCAGACGATCCACGCAATCCGTGCCCCGATAAGCGATGGCACCACCGCGCTCCAGCACTACTTCATAGTCCGGCGTACAACTAATGAAAGCGCGACTCCGTTCCAAGCCGATGGCAAGTATTTTCGCAGGATCGCCTGGATTCCCAATGGGGCGGTACTGCTCACCCTGGGACTTGAGCGCTTCAAAACGCTCCATCAACTCGCCCGAGCGCGCGGGACCGCACCATGAGGCGAGTACGCAGAACGCCACTGCGGCGTGCCCAATGCTCCGTACTCCACATCGCGAGAGCAGGGCAATCTCATTAAGTACACCACGATATTTGGGGTTCTCGATCCTATCGAGAGGGGGCTTTCCAGCCCCCCTTTTTGTGCCAAGTACACCAGCACTCGTCTTCATACGTATTTCCCGTGCAACTGCGTTGCCCGAACTCGGGTCCTGGAAAGCACCCGCTCCGCATTTCCGCAAACCCGTGTCGCTTTTTATGGATTGCCCAGATCGCGAGAGTCCGTACCGGAACTTTGCCCTCGAAACATGCAATACCTTTACGCAGAGACTCAACATTGGTTGTCTTCCTGGCCTTTGTTTGCGAAGTGGGTGGCAACCACACCATAGAACACCACGATGCTCGCGACCCCGAGAATGAGTACTCCGAAAAACTGGATTTGATGTACCACATTCGGCCCCTGCTCCCTCCCACCGGGCCAAACCCGTGCCAACGAAGAGCCGAAAACGAATAACCAGAATATCGAGGACAGCAACCCAAGCAGCACAGCCGGCACGCCGTGCAGCGTACCGGGATCGCGCATCCGGAGGCCGTAAGGTGCGGGTTGCTCAGTCGAATATCGTGCAATCCATATCCGCTGCAGTTCACGTCGTTGCTCATGTGCACGGTATTGCGACCAATATACAGCCATTGACGCCGACAGACCGACCCAGGGCAGAAACAACTCGAGGGTCGTGCTCAACCACTGCGCCCCGCCCAAGGACCCTGCGGCCAAGGTTGCGATCAGACCAAACAACAATACCCCAAACAGGACGATCAGACAGACCATACGATGACGCACCTCGGCATCAATGCGGTCGAACAGTCCCTCAAAGCGCGTCCAGTCCGTAGCTGACTCATTCGCACTCGCAACCACGAGACCTGCGGTCCCAGGCACGCCCTCTTTTTCATGATCTGCCATGGTTCTCTCCCTTTTCACGCTGGACGCCGGTAAGGCGTTGTTCGAACTACCGCTGAATCCGTGCATGATATCAGTTTCGCCAAAGAAGGCTGGCCGCGCAATCCATGGCATCGTTCAGCGCGCCAATTGCGATACTCTCCAATGGGTCTCAGACATCTCCAGCATGGCGAATCTTCGACCTGAGTGAGGCAAAATCCATAGATACAAGAGGATCAGCCCTTCCGCTTACTGGCGATTGCCCCGGTCTTTGACATGCCCCGTGGAAATCCCCGCATGATTCTACGGAGTCACTCGTTCCCTGGAAACCACATGGACATGGGATCCGGCCCATCGCCCGTCTCGATCTTGGCCTCCATCTCCAACGTCTCCGTGTTTACCACATGAAGGCCGTCGACATTCTCGCACCCCACAAAAGCGCGCTTCTCGTCGGGGCTCAGCTCCACGCCGATGGCAAAACTACCGACTTTGATGCGTTTGATCTCCTTGCGCGCGGGCACATCAATCACGATAAGTTCGCCCTCGGGCGTCCAACTGGGAACGTAGGCGCGTTTCCCGTCTTTCGTGAACTTGATGCGCACCGGCATGCCGGGCACGTCGAAACGCTCGACAACGGTGTGGGTGGCGAGGTCGATGATGGACATGGACGCGCCAGACTGGTTGGCGACCCAGAGCTGTTTGCCGTCGGGCGTGAAAGCCATGCCCTCGGCCCCTTTTTCGCATTGGATCTGGGTGATGAGTTCGCCACTGGCGCGGTCGATGACGGAGACGTTTTCCGTTTCGATATTGGCGGTGTAAAGCCGCTTGTTGTCGGGCGACACGAGCACCATATGAGAGATCTTGCCGTGGGTGGGAATGGCGCGCGTCATTTCGTGGGTTGCGGTGTCCACTTCCACCACAAAGCCCGTCTGCCCGGCGGTGAAGTAGGCATTCTTCCCATCCGGGGCCATGGTGGCTCCGTGAATCTGCACATACTCGCCCGTGTTGATCTGCTTGATGTGGCGCCGCGCTGCCAGGTCGACCACGGAGATCGTATCCCCCGGTTTGGCGTAGTTGGAGAGGTACATGAAGCGCTGGTCGGGGGTGATGGCCAACTCGTGGGGATTGTGGCCCACGGTAATAGTCTGCTCCACGGTCAATGTGTCCGGATTGATGTAGCTCAGCGTGTCGCTGTGCTTATTGGCCACCAGCAGCCGGGGCTCTTTCGTAAGCGGTACGGCAGCGGCGGTATCCGGCTGCGTCAGGGGTGTAAGTTCGACGCGGCGAAAGAAAATCTCGGCCCCTTCCGACTGGATCTGGAGGCGCCCCTTTTTCGGCGTGCAGTCCACGGCGCGATTAACCAGAATGCCGTTCAGCAGCACGGTGATCTTGCCGCCATCCGCGATGACTTCAAGGCGATTCCATTCGCCGATGGGTTTCTCCACATCCTTCGCGCCACGGAAGTCCTTCACGTCGGCCCAGTTGGGATCGCGCCCCCACCAGTTCACGCGGATATCCTTCACCAGCGTCGGTTCGCCATCGGGGCTGAAGAGCCAGGATTCGCCCTGCTTCTCTGGCGCGACGGGCGCGGTGATGCTGAAGGTGTCGGACTTGTCGCCCACCACAATAAAGTCGCCCGTGCCCCCTTCGATCAACTGCACCTCAATGGAATTCATCCAGATCCCGCTGTAGTTGCCGTCGGCCCCCTGGGAATGAATGAGGAAGCCCGAATCCCGGGCGCGGTCCACCCGGGGCGCATGGGTAATCTGACCCCATTTGAACTCCAGCACGATGTGGTAGTTCTCGAACTCCTCCTTCGACGTCACACAGCCCCACTCCTCGCCGGAGATGCGGAGCTGGCCATCCACCATGGTGAAGACCTGCTTGGGATCAATGTCCTTGCCGCGGTCCTTAATCCACGTGTACCAGTGGTTCAGGGAGCCATTTTCGAGGAGGTTAATCGTGTTGGGTGCGGCCAGGGCGGGTGTGGCCAAGGCGGCGAGGGCCAGTGCCGCGGCAATGAGTCGTTTCTTCAAGGCAGGTTCCTTTTGCATGGGGTTCGAGACTTGTTATAACCAAAGTATAGGAAGTGACGGCGGACTTTGCAATCGGAACCCGGGATCCGCCCAGCGCAAAAAAGCGCCTGGCCCCGCCGTGTAGGGCGAGACCAGGCGCGCAATGGGGTTCAGGCCAATATTAACCTGAGATTAGAGGCGACCGAAGACGCCGTGAACAGGCGAAATCGGGAAGTCCGTCTGCGGGTACTTCTTGAACTCAACGTGACCATCCAGATACAGCACGTTGTCGCCACCGGGCAGGTGGTTGAAACGCGTGCGGCGGTCCGGGTCGGTGTTGCTGATGACGAAGCGGTCCCACATGAGCGGGATGGTGCTCTGGGCCTCGGCGGAGCCACCGGCATTGTTGATGTCGGTGATCAGGAAGCGCTCGATACCCTCGCGAAGCTTGGAGATCGTAGTCGTTCCCGGACCGGCGGAACCGGCGACGACGACCGTCGCGTTCACGCCCGCGGCGACGATATCGGCGCTCGCGGCGGCCTGAATCGCGGCGGCGTTACCGGCCGTGGTGGAGGTGTAGTCGTAGTCGCTGTCGAGCAGGCTTTCCGCCTTCGTCAGGTAGGAAGCCAGCAGCGGATCGGTCCAGAGAATGTTGCTTTCGCCCAGAGGCGCCAGACCGGCGACCATGCGCGGACGGATGGTCTTGGAGAAGGCGGCCCAGGCGCCATCCGAATTAATCAGGTAGCCGTAGTAGTAATAGCTCTCCTGTTCCGCATTGCCGACGGCGCCCACTTCGAGCTTCTGATAGTTCGGATGGGCGGGCGCCGGGTTGCAATAGGAACCGCCGGGGCAGGTCCAGCGCGCGGCGAGTTCACCCGCGTTGATGGCCGAAGGGCAAATGGTCAGGTTCAGATCGGTCATGTATTCGGGATAGACCTGGGGCATGGCCACACCGCCGCGCACGCGTCCGGGGCGGGTGTTGCCGGCGGCATCGCGGATGTAGTGCTGATTCTGGATGCGGGGAAGGAGTCCGCCTTTGCTCTCGTTGGAGAACATCTTGAAGACGATGCCCCACTGCTTGAGGTTGTTCTGGCAGCTTGCGCGGCGCGCGGCCTCGCGGGCGCGGGCCAGTGCCGGCAGCAGGATGGCTGCCAGAATTCCGATAATGGCAATTACTACCAGCAGCTCAATCAGGGTAAAGCCCGTCTTGCTTTTGTGTGTGCTTGCGGTTTTCATTTTGTTAGGGTCCTTGTGTGAGATTTGAATTCGGATGGATGAGAATGGAGCAATTACCGGTGGACGCCGTCTCCTGGGGGAACCTGATGGTGGCTACATGAACCGGGCGATCTTTTCGCGCGCGCACAGTGGCCGCCTGCATTTCTGTTGTCTGGTACGCCGAAAAGGATCAACTACGCATAGGCAAACCTCCTGAAGGTGCATAAGCGGCTGCCCGGAAAGCACAATCCCTGAAGACCCAGCCAGCACGCCCGATAAAAACCCGCGCTTGACACCATCTCGCGGGCCTTGTTAGCCTAACCCAAGTGCTCCCATCTGCCAATAGCGGAGATTGACAAACTTGTCTGAAATTGACATTCCAGCCTTTCCCTCTGCGAGATTTATCTCCGTCCGTCGCTGGTATGCCGGCGCCGAGTGGTGCCCTGCCGCCCACGGCCATCAATTCTGCGAAATTGTGGTCGTCGTCCGCGGAAAAGAACGCGCCCTCGTGGAGGGTACGCCCTACCTCTGCGAGCCGGGCCAGTTTCTGTTTTACCCGTCGGGTTGCACCCATGAGGAACGCCAGGAGGGCGACGTGCTTCTCGAATTCTTTTGCGTCGATTTCGAGTGGCCGGATCGCCCCATGGATATCCCCTTCCTCCTCCATGATCGCCAGGGTCGCATTCTGGAGCTCACCCGCTGGCTCATTTCGGAGGCCCATGTCGACTATCCCGGCAAGGAAGCCTATCAGCACCTGGCCACCGGCATGCTGACGGGAGAAATCCTCAGACTCGTCAAGAAACCCGACCAGGACGCCGTTGGACAGGTTCAGGCTTTCATCCATGAGCACCTCAGCGAGCCCCTCACGCTGGATGATCTCGCCGCCTGCTGCGATCTCAACAAGTTCCACCTTGCGCGCAGCTTCCGCACACGCACGGGGATCACACCGATGGAGTATGTGCGCCAGGCGCGCCTGGACATCGCCCTGCGCATGTTGCGGGAGTCCGATCTCACCCTTCGGGAGATTGCCCCGCGCGTTGGCCTGGCCGATGAATATCACCTCTCCCGGCTCTTGAAGGCGCGCTACGGACGGGGCGCGCGGGAACTCCGCAGAACACGTTGAGGGTGGCGTCGAAGGATGTGAAAAGTCGAATGTGAAGCGGAGGTACTGCATTGCTCGGGGAAGCATAGCAACACCGTGTTAGCCCCGGGTTACCCCCGCATTCAATTGCCGTTCAACACCCGCCCTTGCTTAACTCCGCTGGCGATGAAGCGCGGGATCGACGGCCGAGGCCATCGCCTCCGCGTTCAGCGCGTTGTTCAGGAACGCGTTCACCTGCCCCGCAACGAGATGGGGGTTGCCAACCGCATCGCCGTGATCCACATAGAGCACGTCCACATGGGGCTGGGCCGCCAGCCACGACTTCGCCTGCGCCAGGTGCTTCTCGTACAGCTCCGCCATCCGCACATCGTCCTGGGGCGAATGATCGCCGCGTCGGATCAGCATCTGCTGTTGCGACGCCAGCACCTCGGGCAGCGCGCGCCGCATGAATATGACCTTGTAGTGAAATCCCGCCGGCGCCTTCAGCAGCAGAAAGGAAATTATTTTGACCACCTTGCCCCGGGCCTCCGGCAGCCAGGCCTGATCGCTCGCGATCTTCTTCACCCGCTCGAATTCATAGTAGCCCTTGGGGTTGTCCTCGTCCGCGGTCCGGATCTGATCCGTAACCACCTCAAGCCCGCCCGCGTCGAGCATCTTCATCATCATGGATGTGCCCGAGCGCGGCAGGCCGGACACGACAATGATCGGTTGTTCATCAGTGGACTTATCTGGAAAAATGACGGGCATGGCCGGGCTCCGATGGGAATTTGGGAATTGGCAGTGATCACGGCGCGGGGGGCAAGGCTCCAGGCGAAACAAGGTGGCAACGCCGAACCCGCGCGACAGGCCGACAGTATACCCGCTCAACCATTGCCATGAAAATCTCGATGGGAATAGCGATTGACCACAGGTTTCCGGTATCATCTTGGATCTGGTCAGAGACGAACGGTGCCGATCGGGGATGATGGCGCCAAGGGGCCGCAACGGCCACCCTGCTGACCGCGCTAACGGAAGAGGCCTCATGGAAGAAGATCTGGTATCGAACGAACTGAACACGTATTTCGGACTGGGCTTCCCAGTATCGGACGGGGCCCGAAAGCGGTTCAGCCTCCCCCCAGGGCTGGTGCCGGCGCTGGAAACGCCCGACGAGGCCATCCGAGAATTTCGCGACGTGGCCGACGCCATCAACGCACAATTGGACTTCGACGCGCCCAACACCCAGCCCGCACGTCCCGGCGAACTGATGGCCATGGGGTTAATCACCTCCGTACTGCGGTTTATCGTCTATCGCTACGCCGCCGCTACCAACCCGAAGGTGCTCGCCGACGCGCAGGACTGGGCCCGAAACGAGCACGGCCTCGACGTATCCGAACGCCCCTTTGCATCGTTTCTCGCCCTCTACCCGGCGGATCCCATCAGCGCCCAGTCCATGGACATACCGGCCTTCCTCGAAGGCTACAACAGCCTCTGGTCCAACCGGGACAGCGCCCGCTGCGAATTGCTGCTGCTGCACGTCTCCCTCGCGAACCCCGCGATGGCCCCCTATGGCATGCTCTTCGACGAGCCGCGCCTCCGGACGGAAACGCCCTACAACACGCTCATGACCGCCCTGCAAGTCTTTCTCCGCGCCCAGCCGCCCTTTCCGGAGACCATGCAGGACCTCATCACCATGCTCTATGCCCCCCAGTTGGCCGCCCCCGATTCTCTGGAGGGTCAATTGCGTTTCATCCGCTCCCACTGGGCCGCCTTCCTCCCGGAAGTACTTCGCAAACAATTGTTACTCGCCGCGGGCGTGCTCGCCGAGGAAATCCAGTTTCGCGGCCACGGCCCCGGCTCGGCCCAGGTCATGCAGTTCGGGCCCGGTCGCGGCGGCGCCACGGCCTACGGTGAAGAAGAGCCCGAAGCCTTCTCCATGGACAAGGAATGGATGCCCAATGTGGTACTCCTGGCGAAGACGGTCTACGTCTGGTTGGACCAGTTGTCCCGCGCCTACGGACGGAGCATCCGCACCCTCGATCAGATCCCCGACGACGAGCTCGACCGGTTGGCCTCCTGGGGCTTCACGGGCCTCTGGCTGATCGGCATCTGGGAACGCTCCGAGGCATCGCGAACCATCAAACGCAAGATGGGCAACCCCGAGGCCGCCGCCTCCGCCTACTCCCTCTTTGACTACGAAATCGCGGGTGAATTGGGCGGTACCCCCGCCTACGAGAACCTGGCCGGGCGCGCCTGGTCGCGCGGCATCCGACTCGCCAGCGACATGGTGCCCAACCACGTCGGCATCTACTCAAAATGGGTCACGGAGCATCCGGACTGGTTTGTCCAGGCCCGCCAGTCGCCCTTCCCCGGCTACACCTTCAACAGCGAAAGCCTCTCTCCCGATCCGCGCATCGGAATTTATATTGAAGACGGCTACTGGAACCACCGGGACGCCGCCGTGGTCTTCAAACGCGTGGATCTGTGGACCGGGGACACCCGCTACATCTACCACGGCAACGACGGCACCAGCATGCCCTGGAACGACACGGCCCAGCTCAACTACCTGATTCCCGATGTGCGCGAGGCCGTTATCCAGACCATTCTTCATGTGGCGCGGCATTTTCCGATTATTCGCTTCGA
This sequence comes from Candidatus Hydrogenedentota bacterium, assembly GCA_016791475.1. Lineage (NCBI taxonomy): Bacteria > Pseudomonadati > Candidatus Hydrogenedentota > Candidatus Hydrogenedentota bacterium. The sequence continues at coordinate 64,940 of JAEUWI010000012.1, read as the reverse complement.
TGCCGCCATGACCCTGGCCAAGAAGCACTACCAGCGCCTCTGGTTCCCCCTGCCCGAAGAGGCCGGCGCCATTCCCTCGCGCGCGGGCTACAGCATGAGCCGCCCCGCTTTCGACGAGGCCTTTCCCGTCGAGTTCTGGCGGGAAGTGGTGGACCGCGTGGCCGTGGAAGTGCCCGATACCCTCCTGCTGGCGGAAGCCTTCTGGCTCATGGAGGGCTACTTCGTCCGTACCCTGGGCATGCACCGCGTCTATAACAGCGCCTTCATGAACATGCTGAAGATGGAGGAGAACCAGAAGTACCGCCAGACCGTGAAAAACGTGCTGGAGTTCAGCCCCGAAATCCTCCAGCGCTTCGTCAATTTCATGAACAACCCCGACGAGGACACGGCGGAAGCACAGTTCGGCCGGGGCGATAAATACTTCGGCGTGGCCACGCTGCTGGTCACCATGCCGGGCCTGCCCATGGTGGGGCACGGCCAGGTGGAAGGCTACACGGAAAAATACGGCATGGAATACCGCCGGGCCTACTATGACGAAGTTCCCGACAACAATCTGGTCCAGCGCCATGAAAGAGAGATCTTTCCGCTCATGCGCCGCCGCAACCTCTTCAGCGGCTCGGCCGATTTTGCCTTCTACGATTTCGTCACCCCCGATGGCTGGGTCGATGAAAACGTGTACGCCTATTCCAATCGCAACGGCTACGATCAGGCCCTGGTGGTTTATCACAACGCATTCCGCGAAACCCAGGGCCGCGTTCATACCTCGGTCCCGCGCAATGAGGGCACGGTGGACAATGTCCGACTGCGCCAGCAGAACATCGCGGCGGCCCTCGGCCTCCACACCGACGACAACTGCTACTACATTTATCGCGACAGCCGCACGGGACTCGAATACCTTGAGCACGCGCAGCGCATTCGCGACGAGGGCATCTTCGTGGCCCTCGGAGCGTATCACTATGTCGTCTTGATGGACTGGCGCGCGGTCTACGATATGGACCTCACCTGGGCCTGGCTCCATGCCAATCTGGGTGGACAGGGCGTTCCCTCCATAGACGAGGCCTATCAGGAACTTCATCTCGCGCCACTCCTGGGCCCTTTCAGCGAGTTCCTCACCGCCGCACTGCTGCGCGGCATCCATGAGCACAAAGGCGACCTGAAGAAGGTCAGCGACTTCCTCCCAACCCTTACGAAGTTCCTCCACGCCCTCGGCACGCGCGTCGGCGTTCCCGTGAACCCGGCCACGCTGGTTCCATCCATTCAGGCCGACCTGAACGCCATCTATGGGCTACCCGAGACCCTTCGAGCCGCCAACATGATCGAGAGCGTCCGCGAGGCCGTGCTTGCGGCACTGCCGGAGGCCCCCGGAAAAACCCTGCGCGTCTATCGCGTCCTTATCGTCTGGGCATTGCTCCGCCACCTCGGCGGCGTGCTCAACGACCGCAGCGACCACCCGCCCCTGAGCGAAACCGAAATCGCGGTGACCAGCGGCGCGTGGATCCGGGAATGGTTCCTGCGCAAACACATCGCCCAGGCCTTCCTCGGGCTCGGCGAAGACGGTTACGAGGCCGCACTGGACGCGAGCCTCGCCCGTATCGGCATCACCCACACCCATCACCTCGACGATCTCCAGACCGAGATCTGGGGACCAGTGCTGGACACCATCTTCCGCGATACGGATGTACTGTTCTACCTCGGCGTCAATACCTGGCAGGGTACGCGCTGGCTGAACCGGGAGCGGATGCTCTCCATGACCGCCGCCCTGCAACTCTTCATCGCCGCCGCGGAATCGAAGCAGGCCACCCCCAACTGGGATCGCCTCGCCGGCGCCGTGGAAAATACCGGCGTCCTCGTGGAGGCCGCCGAAGGTACCCGATTCGACTTCGACTGGATGCTGTCCAGCGTGAAGTAGAAACATTGCCACACCAGCAAATGCGGCGAGCGCGGAGAAGACGCTATTCTTCTCTGCGCTCTTTCTTTTTCCAAATGCAACGCGACGTGAACAGGTCGCGGGCGATTTATTCGGCTGGCTTGTGGAGTACCCCGCGCACGATCAGATTGTCAAAGTTGCCGGTATCGTCAAAGGATCCAAGACCCACTTCGCCGTAGAGAAAAGTCTTGTCCACCGTCTCCATCACAGGCGTCTTCATATCGTTAAAGTACACTTTGATGGTGCCCGATTCGGTATTGCGCTCGATGCGAACTCGGTGATACCCCGTCTTCCAGTCGGTGCCATTCGTCCGCTTCTGCGCGATGCTCACGCGGGGGGCGCCATTCACCAGAAAAATGGAATTCGCATGGGGATCGGCCACGGTCGCCAGGTGCACATAGTAAAAATGAGATGGGTCCTGGTAGCCGAAAAAGAAACACAGATCGCGATGGCCGTATTCTTTCCCCGTCTGTTTCGCGTCGACTTCGAGTTCGAAATCCGTGACGACCAGTTCTTTGATCCGGGCCATGTTGTGCGGTGATCGCACAGGCGCTTCGTAGTCGCTCTTTCCGAAAAGGGAAAACTTCGCGTCGCCCGATTCGTCCTCGATCTTCCAGGCGGCCGGATCCGTCATCACCCATGCGTCGAGTCCGCCTGAGAAATCGGAAGTGAACAACTCCGGTAGTGTGGGCGCGGTCGCGGGCGCTTCCGCAAAACAACGTCCGCCACTAAGGGCGGACGCGGTAATAATAGTCAAGGACAAAAGGACGAATCGCTTCACGCGTATCCCTTTCGTTTTGGGACAGGAGCGCCATGCGCGTGGACCCACCCCACCTGCTGACAGTGAACTAGCGCAACTTGGGCGTTATCGGCGGTGGATTGGGACCGAGGTGGTACACCTGGACTTTGACCAGACCCGCATTCTCGTCGAGGGCGCGGATACCGGCGAGGGAGAGGTCGGCAACCCGCTCTTTTACGAAGGGGCCGCGGTCGTTCAGGCGGCAGACAACGGACTTGCCGTTTTCCGCGAGAAAGAGATAGTAGTCGCCGAATTCCCCATCGGGGAGGGCACACGTGGGGACTTCGTCCCGAAGGAGTTCGCCAGAGGCTGTTCTGGCGCTGCTGCTGGCCACCGTGTAATACGACGCGGTGCCCTGGGCAATGGGTTGCAGCGGCTGCTGCGAGAGAATCATCAACGCGATTAATTCAAACATGTGTTGCTATGCTCCGTATACACGGCTCATTAGAGTCCTGTTAACCTGAAACAAAACCGTTCAGGTGCCAACGTCTACTGATTTGCAATCATTGTTCGCAAATATGTGATGGGATATGGTGCAGCGGTACCAGTAAAAAGGGAAATATTGCGCGGTGCGCGTCGTGCCGAATGGCGTTTTAAATTGTCCGTGAAATGCGTCTAATCCGCTCTTGACAAGTAGCGGCGCATTTGCTCCAGAATGTTCACGGTTAACCTGACCTGGGCGCGATGACCGCTGCCAACGATATCTATGTCCCAGGTACTACTATCTTCTGGAGTAAGAAAAAGCGCCTTGGCGCTTTCCCCCTCTTGCGGGTATAAACAAACCAGAGCGCAAGTGGACCCGCAGTCTAACATGTGTTTTCGCCCGATGTCAACCCCCCCCTCCCCCGCCGCAATAACATTCCCACCCCCGAGAATGCGCCCCTCGACCAGAATTCCGTTGCCCGCCTGGGCCAGTCGCTGAGCGATCAGGCCGCCCGTCCCGATTTCCGTCACGGCTATGGTGTAGCCCCGCGCATGCAACAGCGAGGCAACCTTCGACTCCAGCGTGTCTTCGCCTTCACCCATGATCTGATCGGGCAGGCGCTCGTACACGCGGCGCGCTACGGGCTCGATTAGGGACTCGGCCGCCGCTTCGCTCTCCGCTTTCGCCGTAATCCGGATGCGCACAAACTCGGGCGACGCCAGCAGGCCAATCGTGGGATTCGAATACGCGTTCATCAAATCCCCAATCGCATCGTCCACGCGCGACTCGCCAAGCCCGCAGACCTTCAACACGCGCGAATGCACGACGCCCTCAATCCGGAACTTCGCTTTCAGATACGGGAGCACGCTGTCCAGCAGCATGGATTTCAATTCATGGGGTACGCCGGGCATGCAGATAATGATGCCCCGCTCGTCCTCCACGATCACGCCCGGCGCAGTGCCATTGGGGTTGGTAATGGCAATGGCGCCCTCCGGGAGTGTCGCCTGCTTCTTGTTGTTGTCGGTCGGCACCCGGCGCAGTGCGGCGAATCGCTCCAGCACCTCGTCATACACCTCGGGACGAAACACGAGTGGACGGCCCAGCAATTCGCCAATGGACTCCCGGGTAATATCGTCTTCCGTCGGTCCCAGTCCCCCGCTGCAGAGTATGACGTCGCTGCGCTGGAGTCCCGCATCCAGCGCTCCCATGATACGGGCGCGGTTGTCGCCGACCGTCGTCTTCTGATAACAGTCGATTCCGTGCTCGGCCAGTGTCTGAGATATCCACGTGGAGTTGGTGTCTTGTATCTGGCCGAGCAACAGCTCGGTTCCAATCATGAGTAATTCAGTCTTCATAGCGCCATTCTTCATACCGTGGAGGAAATGCTATACACCCATTTCCATGTTACTGCGGGAGATCTTCTCGATGGCCATGGCAAAGGCCGCGGTCCGGAGATCGGGAATGGTATCACGGGTAAGCATGATCTCGCGCACCCGCTGGTAAGCGTCGCGCATGGTGTCGTCCAGACCGGAACGGACCAGATCCAGCTCGTCCGCGCCGTGGCGTATGCGCGAAGCCAGTTCGGGCGGCACTTCCTTCCCGCTCATCTGCTCCAGCGCCTGGACCACAAGCCCGCCACGGGCCTCGTCGGCCCGACGGCCCAAACGACCAAGGCGGATGTGGGAAAGGTTCTTGATCCACTCGAAGTACGAAACAACCACACCGCCGGCGTTCAAATAGATGTCCGGAATGATCACCTTTCCGTCCCGCGTGAGAATCTGGTGCGCGTTGTACGTAACCGGACCGTTCGCCGCTTCGGCGATCAACGGCGCCTTGATGCGTCCCGCGTTCTCCTCCGTAATCTGGCCCTCCATCGCCGCCGGAATCAGAATATCGCAGTCCGCCTCCAGCAGCACGGCGCCCTCTTTAACAAAAGCGCCGCCCTCGAAACCTTCGAAGGTCTTGTGCTCCTGAAACCAGCGATGGGCCTTCTCCACGCTGATCCCCTCGGGATTGACAAGCGAACCGTGATGCTCGATGATAGCCACCACGCGACAGTCATCCTCCTCCTGAAGAAATTTCGCCGCCGGATAGCCCACCTTACCCAGGCCTTGAATAATCACCCGCTTGCCGCCGAGGCCGCCCGTGAGTCCCGCGCTGCGCACATCTTCCGGATGGCGAAAGAACTCCCGAAGCCCCAATTGCACACCACGCCCCGTGGCTTCGTTGCGGCCCAGAATCCCCCCCTGGCTCACCGGCTTCCCGGTGACACAGGCCAGGGCGTTGATATCGGTGGGATCGATACGGCGATACTCGTCCGCCATCCACGCCATCTCCCGCTCGCCTGTACCGATATCGGGCGCGGGCACGTTGAGACTCGGGCTGATATAGCCCTTCATCGCCAGCTCGCGCGCGAAGCGCCGCGTAATCCGCTCCATCGAGCTCTCATCGTATTCTTTCGGATTGATGCGAAGCGCCCCCTTCGAGCCGCCGAAGGGCACATCGACGATGGCGCACTTGTACGACATGAGAGCCGCGAGGGCTTCCACTTCTTCCTGGTCCACCTCCGGCGAATAGCGGATCCCCCCCTTCACGGGAAGATAGTGCTCGCTGTGGACCACGCGCCAGCCGGTGAACACCTTAAAACCATCCCTGAATCCAATCGGAAAGCGCACCATAAATACAGAGTTGCACGCCTTGATCTTCGCACCGAGTCCCGGCGGCAGATCCAGGGTCTTCTCCGCCATCTCATAGTACCGGTTGACACCTTCCAGAAAACTCAGCTCACTCACGGGCTTTCTCCATTGCAGTACTCCTGTTGCGCGCTCGCCGGGATACGCCATGCCCCATCATAGGCATCGTTGATGGACATTGGCAACTCGCGTCAAGGACGATCAAATGAATAGTCACAAACTCCGCGCCCACGGGTCGGGGACCTTTCACCCCCCGCACCGAACAAAACTGCCGCACAGCCAAAGCAGCGACACCTGCGTCGCACGACGACTTCACAACGAGTCAAACCGTCTAAATCTGGCGGCGCGGGCGCACGACGCGCTATACTGTCCTTCCATTCGCGGGGCCCGGGCATTCACGCCATTTCTTGAAGTAACAGGCGCGGTACATTTGTGAGCATTCCCACCGAAGACAAATTCCTCGTCATAGGCGCGGGCCCGACGGGCCTGGCCATGGCACGACAACTTAAGCTGGCCGGACAACCCTTCGACCATGTCGAGGCCGATCACCGCCTCGGTGGAAACTGGGCCCATGGCGTGCACGACCGGATTCAACTCGTCACATCCCGCAAGATTACCGGCTTTCCCGAATTTCCCATGGGGCGTCGCTACCCGCAATTTCCAAGTGGTGCCCAAATGCTCCAGTACCTGGAGGACTACGCGGCGCACTTCGATCTGGTGAATTCTATTCAGTTCTCCACCAAAGTCGTGTACGCCGCTCCCGCCGAAAACTGCCGCTGGTCCGTATGCCTCGATGACGGTCGCCAGGCAGTCTACAAGGGTCTCTTCGTCTGCAATGGTCATCACTGGGCGCGGCGATGGCCGGATATCCCAGGCCGCTTCGACGGAGAATACATCCATTCCAAGGACTACAAGACACCCGCACAGGTCGCGGGCAGGCGCGTACTCGCCATAGGCGGCGGGAACTCCGCCTGCGATATCGCCACCGCCGCCGCGGAGCACGGCATAAGCGCCGACATGAGCCTGCGGCGTGGATACTGGTTCATGCCCAAAAACCTCTTCGGCATACCGGCCGTGGAGTACATTACCCCCTGGTTGAGCGTTAGGGCGCAACGCGCCATTTTGCGACGGCTCCTGCGACTCTACTGGGGGCCCTATGAGCGCTATGGACTTAAACACCCGGATCACGATGTATTCGAGCGGCACCCCACCATCAATTCCACCGTGTTGCCCCTCATGCGCCGAGGAAAAATTACACCAAGACGTGACGTGCTACTCTTCGAGGGCAAGACCGCGCACTTTGCCGATGGCGCTTCAGCGGAGTACGACCTCGTGGTCTGCGCGACCGGCTTTGAAGTCAGTGTGCCCTTTCTCGCCCCCGGCATCTTCAGCACCCGGGGCCCCGTCGCGCAGCTTTACGGCGGCGCGGTGCCCGAGGGCTACCGCCATCTCTACATCATGGCCACGGCCCAGGTCCGCAGTGGCGTCGGGGCCGTGATCGCGCCCTATGTCGAGCACGTTCGCATGCTCATGGAGATCCAGGAGAGCATCACGCCGCCCCTCGGCACCGTGCTCCGCGCCATGGGAGACCGGCCCCCCTCAACCCATCTCCTCGACCCGCACCTGGCCATTGCCAAGATGAAGGCGGCCCGACAGACCCTGCCCGAACGGGTACGAAGCCATGCCGCCCAACTCAAAACGCAGAGCCCTTCCCAATGGCACCAGCCACTACCACTGCCGCAAGACGTTGACAACGACGTGGTGATTTGCTGACGGACCTTCAGCCTTCCTTGAGCACCAGCGATACGGAATTGATGCAATAGCGCTGCCCCGTCGGCGCGGGGCCATCGGGAAAGACATGCCCCAGGTGGCTATCGCACCGGCTGCAATGCACCTCGGTGCGCCGCATGCCAAAGGTGGTGTCGTCTTCCATCTCCACACTGTCGGGGCTCGCGGGTTGAGAGTAGCTCGGCCAGCCCGTGCCGGAATCAAACTTGTGATCCGAGAGGAAGAGCGGCTGTCCGCAGCCGACACAGCAATAGACGCCCTTGCGCTTCTCGTCCACATAGACCCCGGTAAAGGCCCGCTCGGTACCCTTCAAGCGCGCGACCCGATATTCTTCCTGCGTCAACTCCGCCTGCCACTCCTCATCCGACTTAATGATCTTGTCCGTCATGGCCGATATTCCTCGCTGTTGCGCACGCCCCGTAAACCGGGACCTCACCCGCCAGGGCCGCTGCCCGACCCAAAGAGATGGACAGCTTAGCCGTCGCGCGAACGCGATGCAACTCCTACGGCGTAAGGACAATAGCGGGTCAGCCTCCCGAACCCGGCACACCCGCCTTCTCGTCCGATGATACAAGACTCACCAGGACCTTGGCCCGATGATGACCGCCGTCCTTGCAACAGCCCCGAGACTTCTCATGGCCGCAGTGGCAGCGAAGCTCCGCCGCAAACCCGCAAGCGTTCTCACCATGATAGTACACCGTTGCCATGGGAAACTTTCGGCAATAGGTTTCAATCACGTGGCCGATTTCCTTCACCGAACACACGGTCTTCTGCACCGCCCCCCGATTGTGAAAAGTCACTTCCATCTTCTGGCCCGGAAAATCGCTGCTCAAACCGCTGGCGATGTACCCCGCCGCCTTCCACGCTTCGCGAAACTTCTCATGCATCAGAAAAGCCCTCCGGCGTTATGCCCGTCCCATTCCCGCTACTTCGTTCATCCCCATTCTGTCACAAAAGTTCCACACATGCCGGAGAAATATGGAACACAAACACCCGAACACATTGAGTGTCCGGTTATCGGTCACGTCAATGAACAATTACCCGCCCGCCCGTCAAAAATTCACGTAATCCAAGGGTTTCACACCACCAAAACTTGCGACATGGGAAGTACCTGAGGTATAGTCCGGCCTCCAGCGTCGGCTCCCCGACCAGAAACACCCCGTGGGCGAGTGGTGAAATCGGCAGACACGACAGACTTAAAATCTGTTGGGAGCAATCCCGTGCGGGTTCGATTCCCGCCTCGCCCACCATTCTTAGCTCCGGCACCCTTCCTTTCTTCGCCGCACATCGTTTTCACGCCGCGATTCTCCAATCCCGAAGCGCTTCCCCCATACGTTACCCGGCGTTGTTTGTGCTATTTTGATTAGTGCAAACAACCACAGGAGCCTTGCCGGTGACCCAGAATCGCAAAACCGCTGCAACCCGGACACTTCTTCTACTGTCCTGCCACATTTTCACCCTTCTGGCTCCCAAAGCGACGGCCCAACCGCACTGGTCCGCGTGGCGTGGTTCCGATGGCACGGGATATGCCACAGGCAACCCGCCGACCACGTGGAGCGAAACGCAGAATGTGAAGTGGAAAGTGCCCCTGATCGGCACGGGGCAATCTACGCCGGTGGTGTGGGGCGACCGAATCTTTATCCTTGCGGCAAACTCTTCCGACGAAAAGAGTTTCGCCACGCGCAGGCCGGACAGCCGGGAGCAGCCGCGCGGCGTGGACCCGCCTCCCCAGCCCCATCCAAAGGTGGATATCAACTTCGATGTAGTCTGTCTAAGCCGGGACTCGGGCGACGTAGTGTGGACGCGAACCGCGCGCTCGACGGTGCCCCACAAAGGACACCACCCCGCGGGCAGCTTCGCGCCCCAGTCCGCCGTGACGGATGGAACACTCGTGTGGGCCGGATTTGGTTCGCGGGGCCTGCACTGCTTCGACATGGATGGAAATCCCCGCTGGAGCAGGGATCTGGATCCAATGAAGATGAAGTTCAATTTCGGCGAAGGCAGTTCGCCGGTGCTCGCGGGAAACACGGTTGCCGTGGTTCAGGACCATGAGGACGGATCAAAGATATGGGCCTTCGACAAGCAATCCGGTGAACCGCGCTGGGTAAAGGAGCGGGAAGAGGGTTCGGCGTGGTCGACACCCGTCGCCGTAGAGGTAAACGGATCGTGGCAAATCATAACCACGGCTACGAACAAGATTCGCGCCTACGATGAACAGACCGGCGATATTGTCTGGGAGTGCGCGGGGCTTACCAACAACACCATCCCATCGCCCCTTGTCGGAAACGGCCTGGTCTATTGCTCGAGCAACTTCAAGCAGTTTTCCCTCAAGGCCATTGCCCTCGACCGAATGGGAAATCTGGACGGAACCGATGGGATCGCGTGGTCGCTCGACAAAGCCACGCCCTACATTTCCACCCCCCTGCTCTATGGTGAACGACTCTACTTTGTTGAGGACATCAAGCCTCTCCTCACCTGCGTCAATGCGAAAACCGGCGAAGTTATATATACCGGCGAGCGCTTGAACGGACTGCGCCAGATCTTCGCGTCCCCGGTCGGCGCGGGCGGCCATATCTATCTGCCTGATCGCGGCGGAAAGATAGCGGTCATCGCCCACGGCGACCATTTCGAAGTGCTCGCCGTCAATGAGCTGGAAGATGGTTTCGACGCCTCGCCCTTGGTGGTGGGTGATGAATTGCTGCTGAAGGGAAACAACTTTTTGTATTGCATCGCCGAACCTTGAAAACTGCTGGAGGCTGACGCCCTCACCGTAACGACATATCGCCGGTCACTACAGCACCGAATGCAGGCGGGACGCCTGCGCTCCCAGCGGTGGCCGCGGCACCGAATGCGGGCGAGCCGCCTGCGCTCCCAGCCTTGCGTATTCCTGTTGGAGGACCAGCATGTTCGCATGAGCCTGGGAAGTCCAGAAAGAAAAACCGCGCGGGCCGGAATCCCGGCCCGCGCGCAAAATACTCATGCACCGCAATCTCAGTTATCGCGTTTCCGTCGCAGCGTATCGTTGACCAGTCGCCTCAGCTTGCTGGCCGTCCCGCTGATCGCTTCGTCCACGCTGCCACTGGAATGGCTCACGGCGATTGGGCGCTGCCCTTCGAGGCGAACTTCCATCACGCAACGTTTGTCGTCCGCGCCGGGCTTATGCCCGTTTGCGTCGCTCAGGTGCACCTCGACGCGCGTAATGCGCTGGCGGAAGTGGGAAAGAGTGTCTTCCACGACCGAGGTGATGTAGCTGGCGAGTCGTTCGCGGCCCGCGATGTGGTTGTCGGTGCGTACATTAACTTGCATACCGATGCTCCTTCTTCGTTCGCGCGCTTCGAGGCCCTGCCAGGGAGCCGGCCAGGGCCGACGAAGCGAAATTCACTACCTTAATATATTCAGCCCGTCGCCAATTCCAAGGCACCCTCCGGTGCAGGGCCTGGCGTCCGGGCTGTTCGTATTACTTACCTTCCATGGCGGAAGAATATTCACCGCGCCGCGCGGCTTTGTTGCAGTTTGCGCGATGATAGAGCGCCTTCTGTGCAGCTTCGACATTGGCCTCCTGGCCCGACCAAATCTTCAGCGCGGGGGCCTGAATCGCGCGGGCATAGGAAAAAGCCAGCGCCCAGGGAACCTGGCCGCGATACTTGGCGTTCATGGCGCTGAGCCGTGCGGACGCCAGTTCGTCGCTCTGTCCGCCGGATAGAAACGCAATGCCCGGTACGGATGCGGGCACCGTATCGAGCAGGGCGCGCACAGTCGCCTCGGCCACGGCCTCCACGCTGGATTGATCGGGGCAATCCTTTCCGGGAAGCACCATGCCGGGCTTCAGGATCATGCATCGTAAATCAACGCGCTGCAGCAAAAGCTGATCGAAGACCGTTCGCCACACGTCGCGCGAAACGACGAAACTCCGATCAAGATCGTGCGCACCGTCCATCAGAATTTCCGGTTCCACGATCGGCACAAGTCCCCCTTCCTGGCAGAGGGCCGCGTAGCGCGCCAACGCAAGAGCATGGGCCTCCACATTGCCCCGAGTGGGCAGGCCTTCTCCGATGGTGATGACCGCTCGCCATTTGGCAAAGCGCGCGCCCATGCCGTAATACTCCCTGAGGCGTGCGCCGAGGCCGTCCAGGCCCTCGGTGATCTTCTCGCCGGGAAAGCCCGGGTGATCTTTCGTACCGCCATCCACCTTGATACCGGGAATGATGTTCGCCAGCTTCAACACTTCGACGAAGGGCATACCGCCCCGAGTGGACTGGCGGATGGTCTCGTCGAAAAGTATCGCGCCGCTGATGCACTCCCCCAAGTTGGGTGTGGTGACGATCATCTCGCGGTAGGCCTGACGGTATTCCACCGTCATGGGAATTTGGTACTGGGCAAAGCGCTTGTCGCAGGTCGGAGTGCTTTCGTCCATCGCCAGGATGCCGCGGTCCCCGGCAACCATGGCGGCCGCCGTAGCCATCAGGGCCTTCACGTCCATCTCAAAGCTCCTTCTTTCGGTGCTCATGGACTCCGCGGGCGGCATTGCGCCAAACCTGCGGCGGGAGGGGTCAACTCGTTCGGGCGGGCCCCGCCGTTTCGTCCTTCCTGAAACTATTGTACACGAGTTTCTCCGAAATGGGGCGAAAAAGTCGCGCGATCCCCCAATCTCATTTTCCAAAATCGTGCTTGATAATAAACTGATGGTTCTCCCGCCCCTTCACGTAGGTCGAATCCGAGATTACCTCGTCCGTACTCGTGTCGTAGGTAATCACCGCGATCTCCCCCGCCGCCGGGTTGAAGCGGTAGATGCGCAGCGGGCCGCTGGAGGTGTAGTCGCTCAACAAGGCGTGCACCGTGTTCCCATGCTCCCCCGCCAGCGGCAGATAGAGCGCGCTCGTGCGGCTCTGATCGCCCGAGAAAACCATCAATAGATTCGGCTGCCTCCGGTAAAACTTTTCCCAGAGTTGCTGCGGTGTATTCCCTCGCGCGCCGTGACACTTGCTCCACCGCATCCGCCCCTTGGGGTCCTTGATGAATCCCTCACTGCTCGCGGGTTCCTGCAAGGGCCCCAGGTCCATATGGGTGGTGATCAGGGCGATCCGTTCCCGGTGCGCCGCCAGCACGCCCTCGGCCCAGGTCAATACGCCGTCCGGCGCGTTGCATTCCAAATGGAGAATCACGAAATCGAGACCGCCCGCCGAAAAGAGCTGGAAACTGTTCGCATTGTTCCCGGAGTGCCCCGGCCGCTCAGGATCGCCCGCGTAGTAACCACCATACCACGCCAACCCCTCGAAGCGACTCGCTGGAAAGTACTGCTGGAAAAGTGATGAATCGCCGTCCGACTTCATGTCGTGGTTCCCCACGACGATCGCATAGGGCACGTTGCCGTGGAGACGGTCCATCTGTTCCTTCGCCACGACCCATTGGGCGTCCACGTTCTTGTCGACAATATCCCCCACGTGACTCACGAAAACAATGCGCTGCGACGCCAGGTTGTCAACGATCCAGCGGGTATGCGCCTCAAACACCGGGTTGGATACGGGGCCGGTATCCCCCGCCTCGATTCTCTTTCCTCCAATCACATAGCCCTGTGTGTCCGGCAAAACGACCACGCTGAACGTACCTTCGGGAGCGGGCTCCAGCGCCGGCACCCCGAAGGCGATTATCGACAGCAACAGCAACAGCCCAGGACTCAACACGGGGATTCTGATCATGTAATTTCCTCCTCATCGCAAGGTTTCCAAAGCTACCCGCGTCGCCACGTCACCGGCCCCGCCAGTCTACAGGAGCCTGGGGCCCCTCCGGAAGTACGTTGACCTGCGGATATCTTGTCAAACTAAAGTTAGACGAATATTTTGACATACGATCAAATCCCCTCGGAATTACTTCGACAGCGCCAAGATCTTAGCGAATAAAATATACAAAACTTAGACAACACATCCACCCAACCAAGGAGACTGTTTCGATGACCAAGGTAAGCAAATGGATAACAGGGGCCGCCGTGGCGGTTGCCGCAGTCTCAGCGCCGCTCAATGTCGCGCAAGCTGCTGAAGAAAAGACCATTGTTGAAACTGCGGTAGCCGCGGGTGACTTCGGCACCCTCGTGGCCGCTGTAAAGGCCGCGGGACTCGCGGAAACCCTCTCGGGTGCGGGACCGTTCACAGTCTTCGCGCCCACCGACGCGGCCTTTGCCAAACTGCCGGCGGGCACCGTGGAGGCCCTGCTGGCGAATCCGGAAAAACTAAAGTCCATCCTTCTCTTCCACGTCGTGTCGGGTAAAGTGATGGCCAAGGATGTAACGGGGCTGAAAAGCGCTCCCACCGTCTTCGGGCAGGATCTCGCCGTGGATGCGTCGGACGGTGTGAAAATCAATGGAGCAACCGTAACCGCTGCCGATATCATTTGCTCGAACGGCGTGATACACGTGATCGACACCGTGCTCCTTCCGAAGAATGTCGTGGAGATTGCTGCAGGCAATGAAGATTTCAGTACCCTCGTGGCGGCGGTTACCGCGGCTGGTCTGGCGGAAACGCTCTCCGGGGAGGGTCCCTTCACCATTTTCGCGCCGACGAACGAAGCCTTCGCCAAGCTCCCCGCAGGCACGGTGGAAGACCTGCTGAAGCCTGAGAACAAAGCCAAACTGGCGGCCATTCTGACCTATCACGTGGTACCCGGCAAAGTCATGGCGGCGGATGTCGCAGGGTTGAGCAAGGCCACCACGGTACAGGGCGGCGATGTCTCCATCAAGTCGAAACGGGATACGGTCACTATCAATGGCGCCAAAGTAACGGCGACCGATATCGTCGGCACGAATGGCGTCATACACGTCATCGACACCGTAATCCTGCCCGGCTGATAGCCTCCTCACGCAGGGTGAAGTCCAATCCCCTGCGCTCCCGGTGCAAGGCCGGCCAGATCTCCCCCCTGCCCGGCCTTCGTTTTTTCCCGGGGAACCGAAATGCTGGACCGGTGAGTCAATAGGGCGCCGCGATCGCAGAAAAGGTATAACGATTGAAATCATGAATAAGCTTCGGCGGGCCCGGCTTCCGGGAAGACAGGACAGAACGGCGCAACAGCTTTCCCCCCTCCGCATACACCACATGACCATCCACCCACTCCGCCCACTCCCAGGTTGGAAAGGACAGCAGCTCCCCGTCCTCATTGACCATGGCGTGTTCATCGAAGTAGACCGCCTTTCCCTGCACCCGCCCCGTCCGAATCCGGCAGATCTTCTGCAGCGTCCAGCCTTTGGGCAACCCTTTCTCGAACACGGTAAGCAAATGGGGATTTCGTTGGCTCTGAAGAGAGGTCAGGAGCCAGCCATCCCGTTGAAGTCGATTGTAGTACACGGTAAGGCATTCGCCACCGTACCACTCCGGCGGCCTGTAACTGCGCTCCTCTGCAAGCCCTCGCGTCTGGCATTCGGGTTCCTGGTGGCACGCGCCGCCATTAACCCAGTACCGCGTATTGTCCAGGAATAGCCCGCCCCCCTGCCAGCAGTCGCCCTTGGGCATGAAGATCTTCGCCTTGAGCCACGGCGCGCAGGCCACGGCCGTCCAGGAACCCTTCGATTTGCTCCCCCATTGCCCGTTCATGGCGAAGTAGATCCAGTGCCTGCCATCGGGCGACAGATCGCAGCGTCGTTCATAGATGCGACCCGACATCCACTGCGCCAAAGCAACTATATCGTTCTTTAGGTCCCAGGAGAAGGTGCAGACGCTCTTCGCCGGTCCGCGACGGATCACCAGCGCGGTCGGAGCGTCGCGCGCTATCAGTACATGCAGTCGGGCGGGACTTGGGGTGCTCATGTTCTACGTCTCCCTTGGCGCGTCGTGACCGCGATACACGATGGAATGGCCCGGCGGGTGACACTTCCCACCCCGAGGCCCGTATGTTATCCTGTCTCCCATCGCACGAGCGGCGCAGTCGACTGAAAGAGCGTACCCTACTGGCCTCCACTGAGGAAACCTGTTCATGAACTCTAACCATCGCTTCTACCGCCTTCTGCTGAGTCTGGCGCTGGCGCTCCCCGGGATCGCTCCGGCAGATGAACTGCCCCCGTGTGAAGACCTACCAGTAAGCTACGAGCACGCCACCCTTTACTCGCCGGGCCAGGCGCCCCAATCCTCCGCACCCATCGCGCTGGGCGCGGGCCCCCACCTCTTCATCGACGATTACCTCGTGGATCCGTCGTCCACCGCCGTGCGCGGCGTGCATAAGCCGGATCGCAGCATCAAGATTCCAAATCCGGTCGTCACGGGAATCGAAGACGGCTGCTTCCAGCCCTACCTGTCGGTACACCGCGACGAGACCTCTGGCCGCTTCCGCATCTGGTACGGACATAGAACCGAAGACAAGAACGGTGTGCGCTCCAGACTGGGCTACATGGAATCCGCCGATGGCATCCGCTGGGATCGGCCCGCGCGCACCCTGGACGTGCCGGGCGAAGTTCAGTTTGGCGTCAGCGTCATCGACGAAGGCCCGAAAACCGCCGATCCCGCGCAACGATTCAAGTATGGCTGGTACTTTGGCGACGGGCTGCGCGTAGCGGCCTCCCCGGATGGCCTGAACTGGACAGCCCTCGCCGAAGGCACCGTGCTCCGTCACAATCACGACATCAGCGGCATCTACCGCGACGCAATCCGCAACCGCTACGTAGCCATTGCCTCGGTCTACCGTGAAAGCGAGTTCTGGGAAGGCAAACGGCGCATCACCATGCAGGCCACCAGTGACGACCTCGTCCACTGGAGCCCGGCGCACCATGTCGTGCTCCCCGACACGGCACGCGAAGAAGGTGAAGTGCAGTTCTATGCGATGGACGGATTCCTCCAGCGCGGTGACCTCACCATCGGCATGGTCAAGGTCCTTCGCGATGACTTGAAAGCCGACGATCCCCCGAACCCGCCGGATGCCTACGGCACGGGCTACACCGCCCTGGCCTGGAGCCGCGACGGCGAGCACTGGGTCCGCGATCTGGATCCGTACTTCGAGCGCGACATGGACCCGAAGGCCTGGGACCATTCCCACGCCTGGATTGATGAGCAGGTGCCCGTGAAGGACGACGTCTACCTGTACTACGGCGGCTACGCGCACGGCCACAAGGTAAATCGCTTCGAAGAGCGCCAGATCGGACTGGTAACGATCAAGAAAGATCGCTACGTCTCGCGGGGGTCGGATGCGAAGTATGGCAACGTGTTGACACCCCTGCTCTCGTTGGAGGCCACCGATCTACGCGTAAACGTCAAGGTAGACGGCTCCCTGAAGATTCGTGTGCTGGACGAGGCGGGGATGCCTGTACCGGGTTTCGATTTTGCGGATATGACGCCCATTCGGGGCGATCACCTCGAAGCGCCCGTGAAATGGCAACGCCCGCTGTCCGAGTTGAAAGGCAAGCCCCTCCGCTTGGAATTTGAGCTAATCACCGGCGACATTTACGCCTTCTACCTGTAATACATTTGGGAGAGTATCCAATGCGATTCTTGATATTGGCCGCCTCGTTGCTGTCTGCCGCGGTGGTCGCGGCCCAGACCACCGTACCCGAAGCCGTCATGATTCCCGAAGCCTACGCCACGCTCGGCACCGCCTCGGTTAACCCCGACAAAGGCATCTCGGGCGAATACGGCACCTGGACCGTCACCTACACGGTCGGTGAAAGCGACATCGTGCAGGGCGGCGGTATCCGGGTGGAACTGCCCGACGAGTGGCACTCCGGTCCGCGCAATTCGGGTAATCGCCTCCAGACCAAAGATCCGAAGCTCGACAACTACATCACGGCGAACACAACGGCGAGCGGCGTCAAACTCCTTTGCATCGTAGAAGATGAGCGCGACGAAACCCTGATCAAGCACCCCAAGAAAAGCATGGATGGGCGCAGCGAGCGCTTCGTGTTCGTGGTGCGGGTCGTCGTGGCTGAGGGAGCACTGAAAGCCGGCGATGCCATCAACGTGGTCTATGGCGACACCTCGGGCGGCAGCAAAGGCTACTGGGGCGCTGCGGTCTCCGCACTCCCCCTTCCCATTCTCATCGCCCTCGATCCGGACGGCGACAGCCGCTTCGAGCTTCACGCCTCCGACCTCACCCTGGAGGCCCTGCCGGGTAAGCCGGTCTATGCCCAGATTCATGCACCGTCAAACGCGCAGGCGGGCACCCCCTTCCTGTGCCGCATCGCCATGCTGGACAAAGAGTTCAACCCCGCCACCGGCCCGGCCACCTTCACCTTGACCTACCCCGAAGGCGTCACCGGCCCCGAAGCCCTTTCCATCTACCGCGACCACGCCTGGAACGAGTTTGAAGTAACGGCAACCACGACGGGAATTGTGCGCATTAACGGCGTGTGGGCCGACGAGAAACGGGAATTGCTGGGAAACCCGACCGAAGTTACGGAGGCCCTCCCCGAGCGGGCGCTCTACTGGGGCGACCTCCACTCCCACACGCGCTACAGTTGGGACGGCGTCGGACGCGACAACTTCACCTATGCGCGCTTTGTGTCCAGCCTGGATTTCTACGCCATGACCGACCACGCCATGTCGCTGGAAGATGGGCTCATGCGCGGCCTGAACAACGCCAACTGGGAGGAGTACAACAACCAGACCCGGGCCTACTACGTGCCCGGCAGCTTCGTCACGCTCCACGCCTATGAATGCAGTTTCGGCCCGCCCTGGGGCCACCACAACGTCTACTTCCGCGACGAGCCCGGCCCCCTCGTCTTCCCCAAAGAGTCCACCCTCCCCCAGCTATGGGAAGTTCTGGAAAAGGGCAACGCCCTCACCATTCCGCACCACACCGGCAAGTTTCCGCGTGGTGTTGAATTCTCGGTGGACAATCCAGAATTGCGCCGGAACTTCGAGATGTATTCCGGCCACGGCTTGAGCGAGGCTTTCGACCCGGCCCATCCCCTGGCCTTCGAGCAGAGCGACTTCACCGTGGAGTCGAAGAGTGCGGAAGGCGCCGTCAACCTCCAGGACGCCCTGCGCCTGGGCCTTCAGGTCTCCGTGATCGGCTCGTCCGACGATCATCGCGCTCACCCCGGCATCGCCATGTATGGCCTGGCGGCCGTCCGCGCCACGAGCCTCGACCGCGACGCCATTTTCCAGGGACTCTATGACAAGCATACCTACGCGACCACGGGCGCCAAGATCATCCTCAATTTTGACGTCAACGGGGCTCCCATGGGACAGCAGGCGCCCCACCAGGATAATGGCGAGGTCCACGTCAAGGCCCACGGCACAGACGTGATTGAATGGGTGGAAGTGTTACGCTGGCTGCCCGGCGAAGCGGCCTTCACGGTCGTTCAGCGCTGGGAGCCCAAGGCCCTGGACTTCGAAGCGACGTGGGAGGATGCAACGTCTTCCCCGGGCGCGATTTACTACACTCGACTGCGCCAGCAGAAACTCGTGCACAAGCGGATCGCCATGGCCTGGTCCTCACCCGTGTGGATAGCGAAGTAATGGATAAATTCCGCCGCCGGCACTAAAGTCGGCGTGTGCCCGGTTTCATCGAACCGATCGGCCTGATCCGTCCGATCGGTCTGATCAATCCGATCCGATGCGCGGGTGCGCCATTCATTTGACATGCTCCGCCGCCGTTTATTATACTTTGGCACCCCTCGTGAGGCGGCATGGCCAAGTGGTAAGGCAGGGGCCTGCAAAGCCCTTATCCCCGGTTCAAATCCGGGTGCCGCCTCCAATTTTTTCTTCTCCGGGGTTACCCCTTCCCCTTCGTACCGGTCTTTCCGGGCTTTGCATTCGCCTCAATAAACTGGATTATCTCCCCGGCAATATCCTTGCCTGTGGCCGCTTCAATTCCTTCCAGACCCGGCGAAGAATTCACCTCCATCACCACGGGGCCGTGATTCGATCGCAGAATATCCACGCCGGCCACGTTCAAGCCCAGCGCTCGGGCGGCCGATCGCGCCACGGCCCGCTCCTGGGGCGTGATCTTCTCCAGGGAAGCCGTGCCGCCCCTGTGCAGGTTGGAGCGGAATTCCCCCGCGGCCGCCTGACGCTTCATGGCGCCAACGACCTTGTCGCCCACCACGAAACAACGGATATCGGCGCCGCCCGCTTCTTTGATAAACTCCTGGACCAGAATGTTCGCTTCCAGACCGTAGAACGCCTGAATCACGCTCTTCGCCGCCTGCTTGGTCTCAGCCAGCACCACACCCATGCCCTGCGTGCCTTCGAGCAGCTTCACCACCAGCGGCGCGCCGCCCACCATGTCGATCAAGTCGTCGATATCATCGGGCTCGCGCGCAAATCCCGTCACCGGCAGGCCAATGCCCTTGCGCGCAAGAAGCTGCATCGCCCGCAGCTTGTCACGTGAGCGGCTGATGGCCACGCTCTCATTCACGGGATATACGTCCATCATCTCGAACTGACGCAGCACTGCCGTGCCGTAGAACGTCACCGATGCGCCAATGCGGGGAATAACCGCATCCAGATCTTCGATGGATTCACCGTTGTAGTGGATCGTCGGGTTCATCGAGGCGATGCTCATGTAGCAGCGCTTGTGGTTGATTACACGCATTTCGTGGCCCCGTTGCTGCCCCGCCTCCACCAGCCTGGATGTCGAATATATCCTGGCATTGGTGGACAATATCCCGATCTTCATTGTTGTCCTTTCACGGTGTTTCTTCGCCCCGCCGCCAAGTGGAAACTGCACCGCGTTACGCCTCCGTGAACGCGGCCCGGGCGGGGCGGATGAATGGTACATGTTTCCCCGCGATTCCGCAAACGAATTGGCGATATTCCGTCCCGTGGGTCCCGTCCCGCGGAGTCAACCGCCGCAGGTGGGGCAGGGAACCATGCCGCGCTCGCGTGCTTTGCCCAGGGTCGTGGCCTGTGCGCCATTACCCGCCAGGCGGCACCCCGTCTTGTGGTAGGCCCCCCCGTTCGGCCCCACGACCACGATCCGCTTTTCATCCTCGGGCGGCGCTTTCACCTCGTCGGGGGGCGCGGCGGGCGTCGGTGCCGCCGCCGGAAGCGGAGCAATCGGGGCGCCCGCTGTGCCCCGCGCCACGGGTACACTCCGGGGCCGATAGGTCTCTTCCGGACCCGTCCTGGCACTGAAACCTATCACCAGCGCGGGAAGAAGGCAGGCCGTCAGAAGCAGCGCGAGAAACGAGAACAGCACAATGCGTCCAAAACTAGCCCCCGCCCCACCCCCGTGCTCCGCCTCGTTCGCGAGCATACCCGCACCGGGCCGGGCCGGCCGTCTCGGCGTCGTGAAGGGCAAATCGGCCAGGGCGGTCGATGGGGACGCACCAGACGCAATCGGCACCACGACGATGCTACCGCAATAATTGCATCGCCCCGACTGGCCCGCAAATTCGTCGGGTATGTTCAAACCCTGCCGACACGCCGGACATTCTACGGAAATCACGGTCCCAATCCCTCCCGGGGCCCGGCCCGCATAATGCCCCGGACCAGCCCGCAGACTACCACAAGTACCCGGAACCCCGGCCGCGCTCTACACGTGCGGCGGGCCCATGCCGCTCCAGTATTGCATAAGTGCGCGCCCCGCCCCAACAGACAAATTTCCGGTTTGCAAACGCCTGGGCCGGTCGCTACACTGGCGCGGCAGGTTTGGCACGCGTCAGGCATCGTCTCCGCCACCCTCCAAGCCGTCGGGGCTGTTGCAGAACACCATGATTCCAAAAAGGATGTGCTTACTGATGTTGGATTTCGCCCGCGCTGTTTCCCGATTCTCCCCCGCCTTGTCCACAAGCTGTCTCCTCGCTGCTATCGCGCTGGCCCGTGGTGCCGCCGCTCAGGGCTATGGCCCCGAAGAGGCCGCCGCAAAAATGACCGTTCCCGAGGACGTCCAGGTCGCCCTCTACGCCAGCGAGCCCATGGTGCGCCAGCCTGTCGCCATCGAATTTGACGACCGGGGCCGCATGTGGGTGGTGCAGTACCTCCAATACCCCAACCCCGAGGGGCTCAAGCGGGTTTCGGTCGACCGCTATTCACGCACAAAATACGACCGCATGCCCGAGGCCCCGCCGAAAGGCCCGAAGGGCGGCGACAAGGTCACCATTCTCATCGACGAAGACCTCGACGGCGTCGCCGAAACTTCGAAGGACTTTATCGAGGGCCTGAATCTGGCCTCCAGTGTGGCTTTCGGCTATGACGGCGTTTTCGTCATCCAGACGCCGTACCTGCTTTTTTATCCCGACAAAGATCGGGACGACGTGCCCGATAGCGACCCGGAAGTGTGCCTGACCGGCTTCGGCATGGAGGACGCTCACTCCGTGGCCAATTCCCTCACGTGGGGCCCGGACGGCTGGCTCTACGGCCTTCAGGGCAGCACCGTGACCGCCAACATTCGCGGCATCGAATTCCAGCAGGGCATCTGGCGATACCACCCGCGCACCAAGGCCTTCGAACTCTTCTGCGAGGGCGGCGGCAACATGTGGGGCCTCGACTTCGACGCGGAAGGTCAGGCCCTCGCCAGCACCAATTTTGGCCCCTACATCATGGTCCACGGCATGCAGGGCGCCTACTACTGGAAGAGCTTCGGCAAGCACGGCGACCTCCACAATCCCTTTACTTACGGCTATTTCGAGCACGTGACCCAACTCGACCCCGTAGGCGGACACGTGGTGGACGGCGGGCACATGTACCGCGGCGGCGCCTTTGGCCCGCCCATCGCGGGAAGCTACGTCACCAACAATTTACTCTCCCACAACGTGACCTGGAATACCGTCAAGCCCCTCGGCGCCACTTTTGAATCACGACACGGCGGCATCGTGCTGGAGAGCAACGACACTTGGTTCGCACCCAGCGACCTGACCACCGGTCCCGATGGCGCGCTCTATGTCTGCGACTGGAACGATTCGCGCATGGCCCACCCCGATCCGGACGCGTCCTGGGACAAGACCAATGGCCGCGTTTATCGCATTGCGCCAAAAGGGTTGGCCGTGGAGCCCGCCTTTGACCTGCGGGAGCTGGATAATGCCGCCCTCGTCGCTCTCCTTGACCACAAGAACGCCTGGTTCGCGCGCCGCGCGCGCGTGTTGCTCTCCACACGCGACACAAAAGACGTGGAACCGGCAATCACGGAGAAAGTATGGCAAAAGGAGAATCGGGAACTCTCCCTCGAAGCACTCTGGGCCCTCTACGCCAGCGGCCAGCTTGATGAAAAGGGCCTGGTTGATTTGCTCGACCACGAGGACCACGCCTTTCGCCTCTGGGCTGTGCGCCTGCTGGCGGATCACGGCGCGCCATCCCGCGAAGCAGGAGAGGCCCTCGCCACCCTCGCCACCACGGAGAAGGATGTTCGGGTGCAGGCCCAGCTCGCCGCCACCGCACAGCGCGTTTCTCCCGATGCGGCCCTCGGCATCGTTTCCGGTATTCTGAAAAACAGTCAGGAGACGAAAGACCTCTTTATCCCGCTCCTGACCTGGTGGGCCATCGAACGCCACACCGCCGAAACAGGAAAACACCTGGACGACCTTCTGGCAACGCGCGGATCCCTCACCGATGATTTCATCTTGCCGCGATTGATTCGCCGCTATGTGGCCGACGGTACAGACATGCGGGATTACGACTGCGCCGCCGCGCTGGAGGCCGCGCACACCCCCGACCAGATGAACGCCCTGCTTGAGGCCGTGGAACTTGGCCTCGCCGATCGCGAGGGCCGCGCGAGCACCAAAGCGGCTGGAATCTACGACGAATTCTCCGAAACGAAGTCCGAGAACACTTCAGGGAAGTCCGCCCCGCCCCTGGCCTCTTCACTCGCGGAAAAGCTCCTGGCGCTGTGGAAAGAGGCGCCGGAAGTGTCCGTTCGCCTGGCCCTCGCCACCCAGCTCCAGGACCCGGCCGCACTCGAAGCCGCATCACGCATCGTGCGTGACGCCGCCGCACCGGAAGTCGACCGCCAGCGTCTCTTGGATACCGTGTCCCGCGCCGCGGGCAGCAGCATTGTTCCCGAACTGCTCGACATTGTCATGACCGATCCATCGCAGGCCCTTCGCGGCTCGGCGCTGGATACCCTGCGGCGCTTCGACGATCCAGGTATTGGCGCGACCCTCACATCGGGCTACGCAACCCTGCCCGCCGAACTCCAGCCCGTCGCGCGGCAGGTGCTCCTGAGCCGGGCGGCCTGGACGCGGGATTTCCTCCTTCTCGTGGACAGTGGCTCGCTGAAGGCAGAAGAGGTCCCGGTTTCCGAACTCCGCCGCGTG
Organism: Candidatus Hydrogenedentota bacterium; assembly: GCA_016791475.1. Taxonomy (NCBI): domain Bacteria; kingdom Pseudomonadati; phylum Candidatus Hydrogenedentota; species Candidatus Hydrogenedentota bacterium. Next base: position 41,144 of record JAEUWI010000012.1, on the reverse strand, counting down.
GCCCAGCATAAGAGCGAAGAACTTGATGCGCTGGTAAAGAAGCACTGGGGCAACGTCAGCGGGGGCACGCCCGAATTCCTCCTGGCCGAGATGCGCCGCCTCAACAACGACCTGCGCGCGAAGCCGGGCGATCCTGTCAAGGGCAAGGAGGTCTTCACCGCGAACTGTGCCCAGTGCCACATGCTCTTCGGCGAAGGCAATGCCGTGGGACCCGAGCTCACCCAGGCCAACCGCATGGACACGGAGTACATGCTGGGCAGCATGGTCAATCCCAACATGGTGGTCCGCAAAGAGTATGTCCAATTCGCCGTGGAAACGAAAGACGGCGGCTTCTACAACGGGCTCATATCCGAGCGAAGCCCCGGCAGTGTGACCCTTCTGAACGCGAACAGCGTCAAGACCACCATTGCCATGGGCGATATCGAGACCATTGAAGAGGCCGGGCTGTCTTTGATGCCCGAAGGCGTCCTCACACCCCTCTCACCCGACGATGTCCGCGACTTGTTCGCCTACCTCCAGCTGAAAGAAGTACCGGCGAAGCACTGACCCTCGGATCAACAAAATGAATCGAAACGCAGGAGCATAGTCCCATGAGAATACTCGTCAGCTTTCGGATGATCGCGCTGATCGCCGTAGCCGCGTCATCGGTCGTCGCGGAAGAAAAAGGCCTTGCGATCGACGGAAGCCCGCACCACACAACCTACCACAACACCCTCACCAAACTGGAAAACCCGGCGCCCATTCTCGGCGACTTCCCCCAGTATGTTCAGCCGGTCATCGAAGAAACACGTTATGAAGCGCCCATCCTCGTAAACGATGCGGATGGCGATCTCGACGTACGCGCCTGGCGATTCTCCTACAATGCCAGGGGCATCATCGAGATGCCCAATCGCCTCAAGGCGAGCGAAACGGCCATCATCGTAGTCCATCCCTGGGCCATTGACGATCAGCAGGGCTGGCGCACCCCCCAGCCCGCGGGCGTTGCCGATTTCTGCACGCCCACAAAAAACCACATCTCCCACCTCCACATCAAAGAAGTATTGAACCCCTTCTTGAAGTCACTGCGCGAACAGGTGGGTATGGTGGTCTACAGCCAGCGCGGTGAAGAGCGCACACCCCTGGAAAAAATCTACCGCACCATCCGAAAAATACCCACCGACGCGGAGCGAACCGAAGGCAAGAAGGAACTCGCCGAGGTCCTCAACGGCTTCAACTATAACGCGGGCAGCCTGCCCGAAAAAATAACCCTCCCCGAGAAAAGTGAAGTCGCCGCCTACTTCCAGCAATTCCCCGGCCTCGACGCATCCGATCATTACAACGGTCCCGGCTTCTGGGAACTCCCCGTGCCCGTCGTGGACACCATCGACGTCGCCCCCAACGACGTGGTGCACTACGACGCCGACGGCTACGACAAGATCCGAGACTTTCTCAAGGAGCACGGCATTCGTCACATCCTGTTGACCGGTTACGCCACCGACATGTGCTACAAGAGCACCACCTGCGGCTATGAAAACTTCTCAAAGGACTTCAATGTCTTTCTCGTGGGCGACGCAACCATGGCCACCTTCCCGGCCAACAGCTCCCCCGCCTACGCGACCAACGCGGCGATCTCCTTCGCTTCACTCAATCAACTCATCACGCAAGTATCCTGGATCAAGCCGCTAGAAGCCCCTGCAAACAAGTAAATGGGTCCGCCGGGTCGCAAAGACCCCATAAGACCCCATAAGACCCCATAAGACCCCATAAGACCCCATAAGACCCACAAGACCCATCGGCGCGAAAGCGCCCAAGGAGCCCCAGCATGGATCGTCGTAGTTTCCTCTCCCTCACCGGCGCCGCCGCCGGTCTCGCCGCCGCAAGCCCCGCCGGAGCCGCCGACACCCCCGGCCCCTGGAAAGACGGCAAAAAATGGGTCTACTCCATCACCTACGATGAAGGCTGCGAGGACCTCCTGAAATACGCCGTACCCATCCACCGCGAGTTCGGCTACCCCGGCCATGTCGCCCTCGTTTCCTCACAGCTGGGCGTGAAGCGCAACGTGCCCGGCAGCAGTTACCACGACATGATGATCCTGAGCCCCAAACAGATGAAAGACCTCATCGCGGAAGGTTGGGGAGCCTCCTGCCACTCCATGACCCACGTAGGCGTGACCCATGAGAACGCCGCAGTGGAAGTGACCGAGGCGCGCAAAGTGCTCGCGGACGCACTGGGCTGCGAGATCCCCATCTTCACCGTGCCCGGAAGCAATCCCGGTCACCCCCCGGCAATCGCCGTCGCAGACGAGGCTGGCTACAAGGCCATCCTTACGATCTACGATTGGGTGAATACCTTCGACACCGACCTGCTGTGGCTTGGCCGCTGCCCCCTGCACACGGCCTACCCCGGCCCCTTCTACTCCCTCTTCGACCCTTACAAGCGCCTCCACCAGGCCCGCGCCACCCAGGGCTGGGTGGTGGACTACTGCCACTGCCCCATGCCGGGCAAGCCTATCCATGCGGCGAAAGACTGTACCGCCGAAGAACTTCGAGCGCGCTTCGAGGCGGTCAAGGAAGTCGGCAGCGACGACGTCTGGATAGCCGAACCCAATGAAGTCGTTGAGTACCTGGCCACCAACGAAGAAGCCACGCGCCGCCGCACGGAAAAGGCCGTGGGCCTGAATCAGGTGTACGACACCGAGATGCGGAAGTTGTACGAGGCGCCCGTGCCAAGTTGACCCGCTGCACTATCCGATCCAAGAACCATTCCCGAATTTGTCACGGCTGGCAATTGATATCGGGCCATTTTCCGTTAACACGACAGGCCAAACCGAGCTTTGCCGGAGGGCGCTCCCGCCACGTGCTCAGTGTTTCCCGCCCAGCGAGAATCCGGGTTCTGCGTTGCTACGCCCCCGGATCCTTGCTGGGAAACGGATTCACGCCCCCCTCCCGCACCACGTACCGTGCGAAGGTGGCGGGATCGGTCTGGTACGCCAACTCGGCTGACTTAAAAAACGCGAAGAGCGCCTTAATGTCATGGTTGTGCTCGGCGGCGATTTCCTCTTTGACCTGCCAAAGCTCTTTCGATACCTCATCTTCCATGTCAGGCAATTCCCATGAGTTCCCGAGGTGTGCATATCTCGGGACAATTGAAGCCGGATTCGGAACATACCCTGCGCATGACGGGCTTCAGTTGTGCATTGTCAATATGCTTACAGTTCCAAGTCAACAAGTAATCCATACCGTTCACGGCGGCGGTCGCCACATGAAACGCATCATCCTCGGCCTTGCGCGGCAACGCCCCCGCTTGCATCAAACGTTCCGCGACCGTTGCGACGTCCAAGGTCAACTCCAAAACCCTAAGGGTCTTCAGTGCGTCGAGCCGGCGAACAGCCTGTTCCGGGTCACCTCGCCCTGCTTCGCGCAAAACGACGGGAGATGTAAAAACGTCAAATTGATCGCGCCGTCGCCACCACGCCATGGTCATCGATTGCAGCACAGCCACTTGCGGATCGCTGGCGGATCGGGCCGTCAAATAGGAAACTACCGATGTTTCAACGTAGACACTTTCCCGCATATTGAATCCCATGCGCTGAATTTGTACGTCTTCAGTCTACCACGAATCTTTGTAGAAGACATGCAAAATAGACATACCAAGTTCGTAATGAGTTGTACCGCCACCCGCCCCCCTCACCCCATCCGCAACAATTCCAGCAGTTCCTCGGACGAGATCTTCCCGGCCATGTCCGTCCCCTCCAGCAGACTGTTCGCCAGATCGCGCTTGCGATGGTGCAAGTCCGTGATCTGATCCTCGATCGTGCTCTTGGTCACCAGCCGATACACGGTCACGGGCCGCTGCTGACCAATTCGGTGGGCGCGATCCGAGGCCTGGTCCTCCACCGCCGGATTCCACCAGGGGTCCATGTGAATAACATAGTCCGCAGCCGTCAGGTTCAGGCCGAGTCCGCCCGCTTTCAGGCTGATAAGAAACACCTCGCCCTCGCCCCCCTGGAAGGCGTCCACGGCCTTCTTGCGCGCCGGGGCCGGCGTGCTCCCGTCGAGATACTGATAGCGCACGCCCTTCCGGTCCAGCAGTTCGCGCAGAATATCCAGGTGCCCCACAAACTGGCTGAACACCAGCGCCTTATGCCCGCTCTCCAGCAGTTCCTCCAGCAACGCCTCAAAAACCTCCAGCTTCGCGCTGGGCAGATTGCTGTCCCCGTCCACCAGGCGCGCGTTGCAGCACGCGCGGCGCAGGCGCATGATCTCGGCCAGTATCCGCACGTGGTGTTTGCTGGCGCCGCCCTCAAGCGCGCTGAGTTCCTTCAGCGCGTTACGGCGCAGGGCTTCGTAGAAGGCGCGCTCCTCGTCGCCCAGTTCCACATGGAGCACAATGTCGGTCCGCGCCGGCAGCTCGCTCAGCACTTCCTCTTTGCGCCTGCGCAGAATGAAGGGTTGAATAAGCTGTTTCAAGTACCGGCCCGCGTCCCGGTTCTCGTATTTTTCGATGGGCAGCGCAAAGCGGCCGTTGAACTGCTCCTGCGTTCCAAGAAAGCCCGGATTGATGAAGCGAAAAAGGTTCCAGAGCTCACCCAGATGGTTCTCGATGGGGGTCCCCGTGGCCGCAACCTTGAAACGTCCCTCCAGGTCCATCGCCGCTTTGGACCGCTTCGTGGTCGCATTCTTGATTGCCTGGGCTTCATCCAGCACGATGGTCTCCCAGGATATCCTCTTCAACAGCGCGGTTTCCGTCTGGAGCAGGCCGTAGCTGCAAATCAACAAGTCGTGCGCGCCCAATGTCTCCACGGTGTCCGCGCGATTGTTTAAACCCAGCCGATGCACACGCAATGTTGGCGCGAAGCGGGAGGCCTCTTCCTCCCAGTTTGCACACACCGACGTCGGCGCGATCACCAACTGGGGGCCGCCGGGCGCGCGCCGCAGCATCACCGCCAGCAACTGCACCGTCTTTCCCAGGCCCATGTCGTCGGCCAGACAGGCGCCCACGCCCCACTCCGCCAGACGGGCCAGCCATTGAAAGCCGGCAACCTGGTATTCGCGCAGGATCGCGCGGAGCGTGGACGGAATCTCTGGTTCAAGGTCCCGCGCCTCACGCATCCGCGTGATCTGTTCTTTCCAATGCTTGTTTGCCTTGAGGGCCGCCGCCTGCTCGATAAATCCGTCCATCAACGGTGCTGCGAGCGCGTGCATGCGCAGCCCGCCGTCCGATGCCTCGCCCACGCCCCGAAGTTCGTCCAGCTTTCGCTTGAAAGCCTGCGTCAGCGCGAGAAACTGCCCGTCGCCCAATGGCACGAAGCGCGATCGGGTGCCCGCCGTGAGCTCCAGCACACGCTGCATGTCGAGCACGAGTTCGTCGTTGACCTTGATCTCCCCGGAAAGCTCAAACCAATTGTGTCCCGCATTTATTTTCGCACGAAACTGACCCGCCCCGACCGTTCCTTGAAGGGCGAACTTCTGGCCCTTCGGCCACTCGACCCGTACCTCCGTTACGACCGCCTCCAGTTCGGAAAGGAATTCAAGCGCCTCTTCCGGCGTCTCCAGGCGCCACTCACAGATCCCGAAATCCGAAGAGACAAGGGATTTGCACGAAGCGACCAGCGCATCGGCGCGGGCGCTCTCCTGCTTCATATCGCGCGCGGTCTGAAGCTTCGTACCGTTGACGTCGGCGATCACCACATCGCCCCCAACAGCCGGGGCAAAGGCCGGACCGCCTGGCAGGGGTCGCACACGCAACTGCACCAGCAGGCCATCGCCCGCCGGAAGCAATTGCAGCACCGGCGTCACGTCCGCCTCGACCCGCGGAATGGACTCATCTCCCACGCCGAGATCGGAGTGGACCGTTAAGACCGAGGCCACGCTGCGGACCGCCTGAAGCACCCGATCCTTTGCGCGGGCCGGGACCGCCAACCCTTTCCCCAGCATTTCCGCGACCCGGGCCAGTTCCGGAGTAAACTCATACACAACGACGCGCAAGTCCCCTTCGCGCTCCACGTGGACGAGGGTGCCTTCGGGAACCACCGGCGTCACCTTGAGCACGAAGCCCTGCTTCGTAGAGCTCACCTCCAGGGAGGGCGATGCGGTCGCCACCTCCACATTCGCCCCCGTATCCGAAAGAAACACATTCGGGTGCCCCGCCAGTGCCGGCAGGGCGCCATAACCGAGAAAGTAGGAGGTCCGGTGCCGGTTCCAGTAGCCCCCATCCAATTCGGTCTTGATATGGGCGCACACGAGCCGGTCATGGGCCGTAAGATACTCCAGACTCTGGCCGTTCTCCCGAAGACGCTGGAGCGACGCAACCCGCCCTTTGCTCCACGTCCCCTTCGGTGATCGCTTCTGTTCCAGAGGCTCCACCATACAGTGTCCCCCCTGAAAATGAAGCATCCAGACCAGCCGTGTTGAATCCTCCACCTTCGCCGCGACGTCGCCCCGCGAAATGTTGGCCAGCGCTTTCAAGGTGCGCTCCCACGGCTCGGACGACCGGAAATGCTCAACCAGCGGGACGGTGTCGAGCTTGCCCAGGCGTCTTACCTTGACGCCCATTCGCTGGAGGAGTTCCGCCAGCTCGTGCTCGATCCAGAAACAGCCCTGACTTCCCGCGGCGCTGCTCAGCTTTGCGATGGCCGCATGGTCTTTCTGCATGGACTCCCCGAGCCCGCTCCAATAATCCACGAGCAGCGACACGACTTTCATCGCCGAACTCTGCTCAAACGACCATCGGGCGCTGTACCACATGGCGGAAGGGCCGCCCGCAATTTGGCCGCTCTGGATTCGGATAAGTTTCAGTAAGCCCGCACAGACTTCCTGATACATCGCATTCTTGTCCCGCGCGCCCCAGTCGGCCAGTTCCGCCGCGCGGGGCCAGTGCTCTTCTCCTCCTGCAATCAGCGCGATAATGAAGTAGACCCAGTCATTGGTCCCGAAAGTGGGCTTGCGCTTGCGCGAACCTTGCTTGACCGCCTGAAGCGTGGATTCGTAACGCGAGATCGCCGACGCGATCTCGCCGGTCGCAAGCTCGCACCGCGCGATCAAGAGTTCTCCCGGAAGTCCATTGTTGGCGGAACGCGCCTGCACCTCGCTCAGACGTCCCTGGAGGAAGAGGCTGTCGCAAACCACATACTCCAAATCGATTCGTTCGTCCCGCGGCAGGGATGACGCAAGAACCTCGGCGTACTTGAGCGCGGATTCGCTGCGTTCGCAGGCATTGCTCAGGTCCTGAATCAGCCAGTTCAGCCATAGGGCCTGCTTCTCCGTCGGATAGCTTGAGAACCATTCCGCGTCGAAGGGACTGTTGATGATCCGGGAGATCGGCGTCAGGCTTGTGCGATTGTGGACGGGACGTTCAAAGTACACGTTGAGCAGGTTGTCCAGACGCTTGAAATCGCGGTCATACAACGCTATGCGAATCAGGCCGGCGAGCTCGTCGTCCGAAACATAGGTGGAAGAATAGCCCCACCGCGCGGACGGGGCCACCTCGTTGCGCACACTTGGCAGCGCCGCCGCGAATCGGTCCGTCAGCACCATACGGCGGGTCACCACCTCCGTGATATCCCGGGCGCTCATCCAGTGCTTGCCCTTCATCACCACCAGCGTGCGAGACTTCAAACGCTCCAGCGTCTGGAGAAGACCAGCCGCCGTCACGAGCTTTCCGTTCTCCCCATTCACGAGGCGGGCCTTAAGGAGACTCAAGAGGTCGCTGTCCGATACGGCCCGGTAGCAGAGGCACAACACTTCCATCACTTCAAGTTCGAAAGCGGAGAGCTTTTCGAGCGCCCGCATTCGTTTCTCATCGGGTACAAAACCAGACACGTGTGATACTCAACTTTCTTCTGTGAAAACCCTGGGTTGCCGACTAACCCCGATAGCGCTCTTTGATCGCGATGAGCGACTTCATCACGCCCGAGAGATCGGCGGCCTTGTTTACACCGCCGAACGCGTCGTGCACCTGCATGTACAGCGCATACAACTCGTCGTATACGGCGCTGTTCGACGCGATGGGCGTATACTGCACTTCCTTCACGCCCGTCATTTTCGCCTGGGCCTCGGCAAAGGTCGCGTAGCCCCCCTGCGCCTCGCCCGCGATCACGGCGGCGCTCAGCGCGGAACCCAGCGCGCAGGTCTGGTCGGAAGAAGACACCTGCATCGTGCAGCCCGTAATGTCGGCATAGATCTGCATCAGCATCGCGTTCTTCTCCGCGATACCGCCGCAGCAGATGATCCGGTCCACCGGCACGCCGTATTCCTTATAGCGCTCGATGATGGCCCGTGCGCCGAAAGCCGTCGCCTCGATCAACGCGCGGTAGATCTCGGCCTGGCTCGTGTAGAGCGTCTGCCCCAGGACAAGGCCCGTAAGCCGCGGGTCAACCAGCAGGCAGCGATTGCCATTGTTCCAGTCCAGCGCAAGCAGACCCGACTGCCCCGGCTTCTGTTTAGCCGCTTCATCGGTCAGTGCCCCGTGCAGCGCGCCATCGCCCTTGCAGATCACCTCCACGAACCATTTGAAAATATCGCCCACCGCCGACTGGCCCGCTTCGAGGCCATAGTGCCCCGGCAGAATCGAGCCGTCCACGATGCCGCAGATGCCTGGAATGTCCCGGAGCGTTTTTGTATTGGGCAGCACCGTGCAATCGCAGGTCGATGTGCCCATGATCTTTACCAGCACGCCCGGCTGTACCCCCGCGCCCACGGCGCCCAGATGCGCGTCTATAGCACCGACCGCAATCGGTATTCCCTCGGGAAGGCCCAATTTCGCGGCCCAGTCTTCACACAACCTGCCGGCGGGCGTCGCGGCGTCGTACGCCCGGTCAAAAAGACGGTCGCGCAGTTCGGCCAGCTTCGGATCAAGCATGGCGAGAAATTCTTTGTCGGGAAGCCCGCCCCACTCGTCGCAGTAGAGACACTTGTGACCCGCCGCGCACACGCCACGCACCACCTTCGCCGGATCTGTGATCCCCGCAAGCACGGCCGGCACATAGTCGGCGCATTCCAGCCAGCTTTGGGCCGACGCGAAAACCGCCGGGTCCACGTTCAGGCAATGCCAAACCTTCGACCAGAACCACTCGGAGGAATAGGTCTCCCCGCATTTGGCCAGGTAGTTGGGCCGGTGCTTGAAGCCCAACTCCGTTATTTTCATAGCCTCCTCAATGGAGGTGTGGTCCTTCCACAGCCAGGCTTTTGCATTCAGATTGTCTTTGAACTCAGGGCTGAAAGCCAGCGGCTGGCACTGGCCATCCACCGGGATAGGCGTCGAGCCGGTCGTGTCCACACCGATACCAATTACCCGCTCCAAATTGAATCCATCGTAGCCCTTTGCGGCCGCGAGCGCGCCCGTCACCGTAGCCTCCAGACCCTGCACGTAATCCGCGGGATTCTGGCGCGCCAGGTTGTGGTCATTGGGGTCCAGCAGGATTCCCTGATGCCCGGAGGGATAGTTGAATACCGACGAACCTGCTACGTTTCCGTTCGCACAATCAATCACTACCGCACGTACCGAGTTGGTACCGTAGTCCACACCGATGGTAAAGGCTTTCATGGCATTCCTCTCTTCCGTTTTTCACATTCCCCAGAGGGACGTACTTTAGCATATTGCCCACGGCGCCTACGAGCCAAACGGCGCTTCAGAATCTTGCGGGAACGTAGCGCACCCGCTACACTGCAGCGCAGGAGTCCGTACCGCCTCATGATCCACCGCACCCTCAGCAGACGCGAATTCGTCGTCGCCGCGTCCACTGTTCTCGCCGCCGGCTGCCGCAAACCGGAGCAGAGCAATTTAGTCCGCCCGCTGCCCGAGCATCCCAATATTATCGTGTGGCTCGCGGACTCCCTCCGGGCCGACCGGCTCCCATGCTACGGTTGCCCGCTCGACACCGCCCCCAACATTTCGGCCTTCGCGCAACGCGCCGCAATTTTTGACGCGTGCTACGCGGCGGCAACCTGGACGCTGCCCGCCACCCTTTCCCTGCTCACCGGCGTCCCCCCGCTGATTCACCGCACCGTGGTGCCCGAATGGTCCGTCGCCGGGCACGCGGCGGGAAAGAAACACCAGGTGCTGCCCCCGTCCATTCCGACCACAGCGGCGCTCCTGCGTGCGAAAGGCTACGACACCGCCCACTTCCAGGCCAACCCCAATGCGACTCGGGAACACGGCATCGACGCCGGCTTCAACCACTATTACTATCAGCTCAACGCCGGCTACGAAGAGCAGACCACAGCCTTCCTGGAATGGCTGCGCACCGAAGCGCGCGAGCCCTTCTACGCCTACATTCACCTGATTGACCCCCATGAACCCTATAGCCCGGACCCCGAAATCTTCAGACAGCTCCACGGCCACACCATCGAAGAGCACCTCGCCCGGCTGCCAAAGGCAGAATTCGATCGACTCCAGAGCTATCACCGCCAGACCTGGGACGGGCTCTTCAAAACCGATCAGCGCCCCGGGCCGGAGGTCTTGACGCGCTTTTCCCGAGAGAGCCTGCGGTATCTGGAAGCCCTGTACACGGCGGAAATTCGGGGCATGGACGGACAGTTCGGACGCGTGCTCGCGGCACTCGACGAACAGGGTCTACGAGACCGGTGTGTCGTGACCGTCACCAGCGACCACGGCGAGGCCTTCGGAGAGGATGGGCTCTTCTATCACGGTTCCGGGCTGCACGACGCCCAGATACACGTCCCCCTGATTCTACAGCTTCCCGGAATGCGCAAGGGGACCCGTTACCCCCACACCGTAAGTCAATACGACATCCACCCGACGCTTCTCGCGCTGGCGGGCGTCTTGGATACAAACACCTACGGCAACGCAATATTGGATCGATCGGGCGAATTTCCACGCAAGCCCGGACGCCCCGCACTGACAAGCCTCGACCTGAACCTTCCCGACCCGAATCTGTGGCGTTTTCGCCTCACGGCGGGCGATATCCGCGTGGAAAGCCGGGAAGGTTCCCTGCACTGCGCGGTCTCCCGCGCCGGGGGGCCTCCCAACAGGCGGTGGGTGGCGCTGGAAGAAGTGGAGAAAATTCCCGACGCCGCCACGCGGAGCGCCGTCGAATTCTTCCACACCGAACGGCACTATCTGAAGCAATTGGCCAGCGCCCACGCCGCGCCGGGCTGGTTCGGAAAGGGCAACAGCGACGACGACGCGCTAAAGGCCCTGGGTTATCTTTAGTGCTCGATCCGGCGGCGATGGGCTTCGAGATCGTAGCCGTGACAGCGAAGATGCTCAAGCGTCTCCGCCTCATTCGACAGCACTTCATCGATCATACTCGGAAGATCCGCCAATATTTCCTTCGGGATCGACACCACGCCATTACAGTCCGCGTGAAGCAAATCGCCCGGATGAACCCACAGCCCGCCCACCTGTACCGGTATATTCGCCTGGCCCACATCGATGTAGCCATGGGAAACCACCACGTGCTCGCTCCACACCTTCATCCTCATGGCGTGAAGGGCTTCCAAATCGCGCACCGCCCCATCTGTGATAATCACCGATGCGCCCAGAGTCTGAACCTGCGTACCCACAATCTCGCCCCAGTGGGAGGACCAACCCTTGCGGTGGCAGTGGTCCGCCACCACGCAAATCGCCGGCTTGGGGGACTGGGCGATACTTTCCAACCAGCGGAATCGTTCCACCGGATCGGGGGGAAAGGCCTCATCGAACTCCACGATCGTGCAGGTCGTGGCAAAGCCTACAACGCGCCCCAGATCCGGAAAGCGGCACCGAATCCCCGGGCCCATGTAGCCCTCGCGCCGGGAACGCAATTTGAAGCGCTCGATCGCGTTGGATATCGTGGGGCTGTCCACCGACAGCAGCTTCTCCTGCAAAATCGGATCGAGATCGTCGGCCATCGTCGTAGTCTCCGTGAATCTGTTCGGCCCGGCCCCATCGGGCGCGTTCAGCGCTTGAATCGCGTCAGCGCCATTCCATCAGCGCAATGTTCATCGCCTCTTCCACGCGGCGGCGCGGCTTGTAACAATAAATTATCCCATGTCCGGGAAGCATCATATCCGTGTCCACTTTGGCGAAGCGTATCAACGATTTCAAATAGACCTCCTTGTTGAAATCGAAGGAACCGCTCCATCCGAAGTGACCCGCAAGCAGGGTTCCGATGACGTCCCCGCTCACGCAGAGCCGACGGTTCTCGTGGTTGAAAAGGAAGGCCGTGCAGCCCATGCTGTGGCCGGGAAGATGCATCACATCGATCGTGATGCCCAGAAGCTCGATTTGCTCTCCGTCTTCAACCGTCTGGTCCACTTCGCATGGCGTGAAAGTCTTATGGTACAGATATCCGCAGCAACGCTCATCGCCCAAAGCCACCGCCTCCGCCGTGTTGGTGTGGGCAATCAGCCTCACACCGCGCTTCTTAAGCAGATGCGCCCCCGCCGCGTGATCAAAATGCGGATGGGTCAGAATGCAGTACTTGATGTCGTCCGGCGAAAGACCCCAGTAAGCCATATTCTCAAAGATCTGGTCCATGGTGTCGCCGCACCCGGAATCAAACAGGATCAGCCCACCCTCACCCTGGAGGATGTAAGTATTACCGTCACGATAAGCGGCATCCTGCCCATCGAAGGTGATTCCGTTCATATCCCCGCCGACCTGATACAAACCTCGTAATATCTGCACTAAACTAAACTCCAAACCCGACTATATCGATAGTTGAAACTCGCATCCGAAGTACGGAAACACGGGGGACGATGCCACCAACCACGGGGATTATCCCGGTTCCCTGTTTCGGCTCGAACCCTTCTTCATGACTCCCCGCCCGGACCAATCCGGCTGAATCCCGTCAGCACCAGCAATGATATCCCCAGCACGAGAAAATCAGCCAGGAACTCGCCGGCCGAAGTCAGTCGCTTGCCCAACTGGATGTTGCAACCCTCACCCTCGCCCTCGCCTTCACCTTCGCCTTCACCCTCACCCTCACCCTCACCTTCGCCCTCACCCTCACCTTCGCCCTCACCTTCTCCTTCACCTTCACCTTCTCCTTCACCTTCTCCTTCTCCTTCTCCTTCTCCTTCTCCTTCTCCTTCACCTTCACCTTCACCTTCACCTTCACCTTCACCTTCTCCTTCACCTTCTCCTTCTCCTTCACCTTCTCCTTCTCCTTCTCCTTCTCCTTCACCTTCACCTTCACCTTCACCTTCACCTTCGCCAGCGGAGGTCACGACGATAAACGCGCGCTTGGTCTCTACGTCGCCCTGACTGTCCTGATTGATCACGCTCAAGGTCACCGTATAGGTCCCCGGAATGGTGAATGTATGCAGAGGATTGGGGGTATTGCCGAAGGTCCCGTCTCCAAAATTCCAAAGCCAGGACTGAAGGGCGGCGCTTCCGCCGAAGGACTCGTCCGTAAACTGTACATCCAGCGGGGCCACGCCCGTCACGGGGGTCGCGCTGAAGGAAGCCGTTAGAGGCCCCTCACCCTCACCTTCACCCTCACCCTCACCTTCGCCTTCGCCTTCGCCTTCGCCTTCGCCTTCGCCTTCACCTTCGCCTTCGCCTTCGCCTTCGCCTTCGCCTTCACCTTCGCCTTCGCCTTCACCTTCACCTTCACCTTCACCTTCACCTTCACCTTCACCTTCACCTTCACCTTCACCTTCACCTTCACCTTCACCCTCCGCACCGCCATCAACGCAAACATCGACACCCGTGGTCTCACTGAAGAGCGCCCCCGCCGTCTGACGATATTCAACCGTACCCGCGATGTTCAGCGTGCCCGATACGCCTTCGGGAATGCCTACTTGAATGACAAAGGAGAAGGGGAACTCCGGAACATCGATCCAGACAAACTCCAGCGTCCCGGTGGCGCCCGGTTCTGGATAATCGGCCGGGATATTCGTCCCCGAGACGCCCTGAAAGGTCCAATCCACTGGAAGAACCTCGCGCAGACCAAGCGCCTGTACCGCCGGCGCGCACGCGCTGTCCAGGGTGACAATCAGGTCCACCGTGCTGCCGTCAGTCGCGCAGCCCGCCTCAACCTCGTGACCAACTGTAACGCACGGCGAAGGCGCCCCCTTCTCCGCGAAGGATGATACCGACATCAGAAGAAGGAACGCCCATATTGCGCTTCTGACCTGCATCCACGTTCTCCTTGACGTTGAATTCATTCTGAACGCTTGGGCGCACGCCCCTGCCGACCGGCCAAACGCGTCGGGAGCGCGAATCCGGCACTACAATTGTACCCGAAGCGGGTGCCGATTTCCGACCCCGAAAGTCCCCGCCCGTTCGTACAACGCAAATACCGACCAAAATCGCCTTCCATCGGTTCCACAAGGGAATCGCAATCGCGCCTAGCTCGGATTGACCATCGCCTCCGTCAGGGCGTGAATGGCCCCCGGAATATCGGGGAATTCCCAGACATTTCGCCCAACCGTCGCCCCCGCCGCACCCGTCCGCGCCACGGACTTCATCATGGCCACCGCCTCCTCCAGGGTCGTGCATTTGGGTCCGCCCGCCGCCACCACGGGCACCGGCGTTACCGACACAATGTCGGCAAACGACGCCTCGTCGCCCGTATAGGGCACCTTCACCACATCCGCCCCCTGCTCCAGTCCCATCCGGACCGCATAGAAAATATCCTCCGGGTCGTGCGTTGTAGAAGACTTTTCATCCCCGCTGCTCAGGGTGTAAATGTGCGGAATGACCGGCAAACCATACTGTTCCGACTCACGCACCACCCGTGCCAGGTGATTAATAAACTGAATTTCGCTCGGCCCCTTGAGAAACATGGCCACGGCAATCGCATCCGCGCCAAGCGCCACCACCTCCTCCACATGGGCGGAAAAGGCAAATTCACGCCACTCCGGGCGCAAGGCCATCGACTGAATAATCAGCGGGACCTTGCCCGCGTGGGGCTCCATGAACCGCATGGCGATGCCCTTGTTCATGGTGATCGCGTGCGGGCGACCGGCAACCACCTGCTCCAGGGTCTTGCCCATGGTGCGCAAGCCCTGCGGCAATCCAATGGGATAGTTGATGAGGTGATCCACGGCAACACTGAGAATGCGGCCCGAGGGATGGCTGAAAATGCGATTCAAGCGGGTACGCTTGCCGAGGCTGGACATGAGGTAACTCCTGGGGAACTGGAACGCTGGGCGGAGGGGCGGGCTGCCCCACGGACCAGCAGGCAGGGCAAGAGCCTAGCGAACCCGGCCTCCGCTATTCAAGCTACAGCCGCGAAGTTGTCGTTTTACCGTGCCGGCAGCACCGCCTGAAAAAGTACATCCGACCGACCGTCACCGCCGTTGTCTCCCAGGTCCTGGCCCACACTGTAGATCCGCACCGTGGCCCCGTCACGCTTATAGCCCAGTTGCGTCTCCGAGTAGAAATCTTCCAGGTCGAGGCCCTCCCGCGCCAGCACATCGAGGGACTCGGGAAGCGCGCCCGTCTTCTGATAATTGCGGATCAGCTCGATCCCCGCCATCGCAACGCGCGACTCCATCGGAGGGCCGGAAAAACGAAAACTGCGCCAGCCGCCCTCGGCCCTAAAGACATCAAACATCGCCTTCTGCTCCGAAACAGGCTTGCCAATCGACTCCAGATACAGCCGCTGCTCCCGGAAAACATAGGTCATTTGTCGGTCCATTACACCGAAAACCGTAAATGCGATTCGCGCGGGAGGGTCAAGCTCCTGGTGCTCTTCGTATTGCTGCAAGGTGATCGCGCAGTAGTCGATGGTGGACAGGCGCAAATCCTGCTCCCAGTTCGGCGCTTCTAACCAGCCCTGCATCTCGGCCAGCTTTTCATCGGGCAAGCTAACTCGAGCCGCCGCGCTGGCCAGCGCGCGCATCAGCCAGCCCGCTTCCCCCCCGCGCGAATAAGGTGTCGACGACCACGGGCGGGTGTAATGGGCCGCGAGAAAAGCCAGTCCATCCAGAATAGCATCCGCCGCGAGCGCGCCGTCGCCCGACTCCGCGGCGACGCACGCCTGGGCGCAGCAGAGTTCCACGAAATCTTCGGTCGTACGATACCGCTCCAGGCCGCTCGCCAGGCCAGGCTTGGCCTTGGATCGCCCTTCACGGAGCAACCTCAAGGCTTCACCGTTCAATTCCACCAACGTACGCATGGCGGCCGACGTCTCGGGGCTGTAGGGCACGGCAAAAATCTCATCGCCGTCGTGACGCGGCCTGAATGACGGAAATTTCTCGAGCACATCAATGGGTAACTGCACCATGGCGCTGGCCGCGAGCCCATACGATTCGTTCACACCCGGACGAGGAAACTGGGCCTCCCAGGTCTCGTGCTCTTCCGCCGTCATGGGAACCCCCAGCGCCTTGATCGCCGCGAGTTCGTCGAGCATCTCGGATTTCACGCGCAAGCGCCAGATGACGGCGGGTGAAAGAAGCAGGATCACAACAAAGCAGGCGATATACAGGCGGCGGCGGCGACGCGCCCAGGGCGTTGACTTTTTCTTGTGCATGGTTCCCTCGATAACCAGCGGTACCGCATTTTGAATACCCCTCCCCCAACTGCGAGGAGATTCGCGCTTACGCTACCACATTCCAGCGCAACCGTCCAGAAAATTCGGAAACCGCGTCCGCGCCTGACTGATCTATGACGCGCCGCGACGCGCCCGATCAATCGGCCCGTTGCCGACCGCGACTACTTTGCAAAGGTGATGGGCGCAAAAAACTCGGGCTTGTGAAAGCTCAATTCACCCTGAATGGGCGACCAGGACGCCCAATGGGGATGGGAATTGTTCTCCGCGCACTTGTAGAAGTTGGCCCGCCACGTCTGCCCGGACGGCGGTCCCAGTTCGCCCAAATAGGCCTCAAAAACGTCAAATGGAATGAAATACTCCACATGCCACACCACCGCCTCCGCCTGCTCGGGCTCCACCTTCTCCGGCATGCTGTGGAATATGGTCACGTCCTTCGCCAGCCGCCAGGGCACGCTGCCCGCGCGGCGGAGGGAATCCCCCTTCCAGTCCGGATTTTCCTGATAGGACAGCAGCATGGTTCCCCCGCAATTGATCTCAAAATTGAAGTAGCCCCGCTCCGGCCGGGGTTGGACAAAAAACTCCACGCAGGCGTCTTCCCAAACCTTGCCGTGGTATTTCGTCTCAACCGACCGAACGTAGCGATCTTCCACGCGAAAGTGGACGTAGATACCCAAATCATCAAACACCGCCTTCGCCTGGGTTTTCGGGCGATGATCCGAAAGGTCGGTCCGATAAAAATGGACGACGTCCAGCGCGGGCACGTTCTTCCACGCCGCCCCTTCCCAGTCTCCGTCCAGCTTCGGCTTCTCGCTTGCTCGTTCAAGCGTGTACGATGGCATTTTCGACGTATCTCCCTCGGCGACGGCCCCCTCCGACGCGACTTTTCCGGCCGCGAATACAAGGGTCGCACAGGCAATGGCGATCAGGTATCTCAAACCAGACTTCCTCCCGTTTACTCGGTTGGCGCGCCCGCCACGGAACCCAGCCCTGGGCCGGTCATGTTGAGCGCTTTGGGCGACATAGTACGCCGTCCTCCCGCCCGGCGCAACTGGCGTCCGGAGTCCGGCTGCACCGTTCAGTTTTCAGGGCGCGTCGGCGGGAGGCGCAAGCAGCACGAACCGCAACGAATCCGGGTTTGAAACCGTCGGCGCTTTTCTCTCCCCCGGGCCCGGTGACGCAGGCGCGGGCATGCCGACATCCGCGACACCGTTGCTCAGTTCCGCCGCCCCCCCATCAACCGTGTACGTGATGCTCCGCCCCGTTGAAGGAAGCAGGCGCTCCGCCCCGGGCAACGCCGGCTCCAACGCTTCCAGGGACTCCGGGTAGCGGCCCTGGGTCAGGTAATAGCGGCGCACCGCCATCGCCGACCGGGCCAATGCGGCCTGGTCCAACGATTTCCGGTAGTAACTCCAATAACCGGGAGGCCTGGACACATTTACGGTCAGGAACAGCATGGCGCGTTTCGATAGATTCTTCATCTCCGCATCAAAACGCCGCTCGATGGTCGGGCGATCGGCAACCGGCGCGTTGGTCCAATCCAGAATTTCGCCCATCAATCGTGTGTGCGCGCCAATGTTCAAGTCACCCACGCCCGTGGCAATCAGGATATTGCGCGGCATTCCCCTGCGCCGCCCTTCCCGAACGCGCCCGAGAAACAGGCACTGCTCCACAACCACCATATGGCGGACTTGATCAAGACGGCGTCCCGCCTCGAAGTGCGTCTCGACCGACTGAAGAACGGATTCTGCGACTTCGGTTCGGCTCAGGCAATACTGAAGCGCCTCCAGAAATTGCTCTTCGAAAGCCCACTGTCGGGCCAATGTGCTGTACAGGCCATCCTGCTCCGGTGAACGCGCAAGGGCCAGCGCATGCGCCAGCGCCTCGGAAGTGGCCCCGCCATCGTCGCTATCCGCGAAAAGCACCGCGGCCGCGCAGGTCAGATCGGCGAGCACCTCAAGTCGATCCAATACGGAGAGGTCGTTGTAGCCAGCGGGCTGGTAGGGCGTGACGTAGCGACTCTGCTTGCGTCCGGCGGCAGCCTTTACCTTTTCCAGCGTGACCGCGTTTACACCAAGCCATTCCAGCGTCGATTCCCGAACCACCGGATCCAGGGCTTCACCCGGAACGGGCCTGCTTTTTCCCATCCACAGAAGGGAATCCACTTTGTCCGGGGGCAAATCCCGATAGGTTTTCAGGGCCTCCCTGTAGAGTTCTGCCCCATTCTCGCCTTCGGCCGGAACTGGAAAACGCTCATTGAGCTGCGCCATCGTGAGGGGTTGCCCGGCGGCTTCCCGCGCTGCCAGCAACATTCGGGCTTCCCGACTCACACCGATCCGCCAGATCAGGGCCGGAAGCAGGACGGCCGCCACGACAAGCAAGATCACAATCAACCTGCGGCGTTTCCTCGCCCAGGGGCTTCGCGTCTTTTTCCGGCGACCAGCCTCGTCGCGACACTCCTCGGCGACCATCACACCGCCTTGTACTGCAAGACCGGATTGGCCGCGTTTTCTATCGTCTCATGATTCTCCACCTGCAACAGCCCCCGCTCGTAGAGATACTCCACATGGGCGCCCGTCTCCAGGATTGCCAGAAGCACGTGATAAGACTTCCGCGGTCCGAATAACTCACGAGACACCTCCTCCAGATTCCTCGGTTGACGACAAATCGCCAGCGTCTTCTCCAGGCGCTGCTCGTGAAAGGCGAGTGTCTCGTCGATACGCTGCCCCACATCGCCAATGTCCCCCAGATGCCCGCCCAGACCCAGCCGGATTCCGTCGAGGTGCCGGATCTTCTTCAACGCGTCAAAATAGTGACCCAGGCCCATGTTACGCGTGATAAACTCGGGAGACTGGTGCGGCGTAATGCGCTCCAACACATGGTCCGCCGTAAAGAGCACATCGTCCAGCATCAGGCAGACCTGCCCCGGGCAGTGGCCGGGCGTATGCCAGGCATGAAAGGAACTATCGGGCACAGGTCCTTCCTCCAGCACCGTGTCCACGCCGACCGGGTTGAACAGCCCTTTCGACCAGCGATTCATCTCCAGCATCGATTCCACCCGCGCGGGGGTCATCCCGGATCGTTCAAGATACACCTGCAGATCTTTGGCGGCCACGACGCGGCGCTCCTCGAAATTCCGAATCGTAGACACGTCGAGCGCGTGAATCGCCACCTGCGCACCGGAACGCTCCAACACGTAGTTCGCGCCGCCGAAATGATCAATGTGGCCATGGGTGATGATCAGGCGCTCCACATCCGACAACGTCGCGTGCAGGCCGTATTCCTGCCGCGCACGCTCGAAGCAACGCTCCAGCTCGGGATTCGCCTCGCCGATCCCCGAAGAGCAGTCGATCAGCGTCAGCGCTGTATCAAGCACCAGATAACAGTTGGTCACGTGGTTCTCAAAAGCCCAGACGGGGAAACGGTACACCTCGATACCGCTCGAGGTCCTATACTTCGAAATGACTTCAGAACGCATTGATTGATTATCCAGGGACTACTGGACACCTTCCTGTTTGCTGCCCGGTATTATCGTCCGAAGTGCCTCCATCATGGCGGGCCCGGTCTGGGGGCCAACGGACATTCCGGTGAGGTAGTCAGCGTACGGATAGCCGGGTTCTGTGAAGTAATCGGGCTTCAAAATGTAGCCGAGGGCGTCCAGCGTGAGACCGAGGACAAAACTGGTCCCCGTACCCATGAGCGCGCGGGTCTGAAGGGAGTAGGCCGGAGAGGTTTCTCCCGGATGCGTCGCAAATTGAACCGGCCCCACGCGGAACCAGGCAACTTCAGTCTCGACTTTCCCCGTGGCCGGCAAATCGATCACCCCCGCCGCGGCAAGCGCAAGAAAGCCCTCATTCTCCAGCGGAAGCTCAATCACTTTTCGGGCAAATGCTATTTCCCCGTGTTCAAGCTCCGTCGCGCCTTCCAGAACCTTCAGCGCACATCCCGCCACCGACGCGCCATAGTGGTCGGCCAGCGCGAAGCTGCGTCCGGACTTGTTGGGCTGTACCCAGCCGCCGATGGCGCCCTGAAGAAACAGATGCTCTCCCCCCATCGCCTCTCCCATCACACGACGAAACCCCGCCACATAGTCCGAGGACACCTGATCCGTGACCCCATCCATGACGGTGGGGTGACACGCAAAATTGGTGAGTGTCAGAATCGATGCGCCGCGCCCATCCAAGAACTGGAGCACCGAGATGGTCGGATCCAGCAGACCAGGCTCACAGATATTCTCCACCCAGTCCAGCGGACTACGCAACGCGCCATAGCGGGCGCTGGCCGGCTGAAGCCCGGCACATGCTCCGGCGACTTGTTCCGCCGCCGTTTGGACCAGTCGTTCCATATACGCGGGATCTTTGCCGCTGGTGGCCTCGTCGGGCCCCCAGATACCCACCACATCCGGTCCGCAGTGGGTGTGGGTCGACGCCACGATAATGTGCTCCGGCGGCAGCGAACTTCGCCCGGCCAGGTCGGCCCCCCGCTGACGAATGTACTGAATTTCCCGACGTACCAATCCGATGCAGTCCACCACGACGATGGCGATATCCTGCTTCCCATCGCTGATGACGGCGGCCTTTACAAACAGGTCGTCATGGGTGCCAACAAACTTGCGATTGCGCGCATCACCGGCGATATAGGAGCCGGGTTCTGGCGACACCGTCGCGGAGGCCACGCCCGCGTACAATGCGTAACTTTCGGCCGTAGCGCCCAATGCACCCGCGAGAATGGCCACGGTGGGCAATGCATGCCCCAGGATGTGTCTCATGCTATGGATTCCTCTCAGATTGTTTCGACATTCCCCCAGCCCGCTCTCCTTGCGCGGGAATCGCCTGGTCCACGCCGGAACGAGTTAAGAGGCGCGTAATCAGCGCGGTCCAGCCCGTCTGATGGCTCGCACCAAGCCCTTTGCCCGTTTCGCCATGAAAATACTCGTAGAACAATACCAGATCGCGCCAATGCGGATCGCTCGCGTAGCGCCCATCTTCCCCATGCACAGGACGCGCGCCCGACTCGTCGAGTGTAAACAGTCCAGACAGGCGACGCGCGATCTCCTGTGCCGCCTGCTTTAAGTTCATTTTGTTCCCGGAGCCCGTGGGGCACTCCACCAGCAGCGTGTCGCCGTAGAAATAGTGGTAGCGCTCCAGCGCTTCGATAATCAGGTAATTCAGCGGAAACCAGATGGGCCCCCGCCAGTTGGAGTTACCGCCAAACATGCCCGTGTCCGACTCGCCCGGCACATAGGAAACGCTCCACATGTTGCCCGTCGCGGCGTCCTTGTAGGTGAAGGGCTGCCGCTCGTGAACCTTCGAAAGCGAACGAATCCCATAGGGAGACAGAAACTCCTCTTCATCCAGCAGATAGGCCAGCACCCGTTCGAGCCGTGCCCGCGTGGGAATGGCCAACAGCTCCCACCGCGACCCGTCCGGCTTCGTGCGCCGTTCGAGATAGGTCGTCGTGCGCCGAAGATCCCGGCGGTGGGCCAGAAACCAGTCCAGACGCTTGCGGAATCCGGGAAGCTTCTCCAGCACCTCCTCCTTCAGCACCTCCACCGTCAACAGCGGAATAAGGCCCACAAGCGAGCGCACCCGGATCGGGGTCGCCTTGCCCTGCGCATAAATCTGGTCGTAGTAAAATCCATCTTCCTCATGCCACAAACCGTATTCGCCAAGGTGGTTCATGGCGTCCGCAATATGCACAAAATGCTCGAAAAACTTCGAGGCGATGTCCTCGTAAGCTGGATTCTTCTGCGCCAGTTCGAGTGAAATCGCCAGCATGGTGGTGCAGTAAAAAGCCATCCACGCCGTGCCGTCCGCCTGCTCCAGCTCGCCGCCCATCGGCAGCGGTTTGGATCGGTCGAATACCCCGATGTTGTCCAGGCCAAGGAAGCCCCCGGCAAACAGATTGTTGCCATGGGGATCCTTGCGGTTGACCCACCAGGTGAAGTTCATCAACAGCTTGTGAAACACCCGCTCCAGAAAAGCCCGGTCCCGCTTGCCCCGCGGACCGGTCATCTTGAAAACGCGCCAGCAGGCCCAGGCGTGCACCGGCGGGTTCACATCGCTGAAATTGAACTCGTAGGCCGAAATCTGCCCATTCGGATGGAGATACCACTCGCGAAGCAACAGCTCCAATTGCGACTTCGCAAAATCCGGATCCAGCTCCGCAAAGGGTATCATATGAAAGGCCGTATCCCATGCCGCAAACCAGGGATACTCCCACTTGTCCGGCATCGAGAGTATGTCCCGTGCATGAAAATGCTTCCAGTCGTGGTTGCGGCCGCTCTTGCGCGCCTCCGGCGGCTTGGCAAACTTGGAATCGCCTTTGAGCCACGTGCTCACCACATAATGATAGAACTGCTTCGACCACAACAATCCCGCGCGGGCCTGCTTCAATATCCGCACCATCTCTTCCGTCGCATCGACAGGCGTTATCGCCGCGTGAAACGTTTCCGACTCCCGCCGGCGCGCCGCGATGATCGACTCGAAATGCTCCCCAAAAAGCGCCTCCGGGCGCTGAACATCCTCGTGCAGGCGCAATCGGATTTCCCAGCTCCCCTGCGCCGGGATCGTACGCTGGAGCCAGGCGGCCGCTTTGGTGCCCTCCTCCTCCCTGTTGACGGCCCCCTTCTTGCCCCGCACCACATATTCGTGAAAGGCGTCCTTGTAGTGGCCGCCATCGTCCACCCCGCCCAGGTGAAGCACCCGGTTTGTATCATTCTCCGTGAAGATCACCTGCGGAAGGCCATCACGCGGATCGACTTCGAGAAAATACTTCCCCAGGGTCTCGTGCTCGATTCCGATTGCCGACGCGTCGTGAAGCCACAGCCAGGGCTTCTGACGCCCGCTCTCGTGAAAAGCGCCCCAGCCCCACGTATTGCGAAACCAGACCGTGGGAAGCACATGCAGCGTGGCCGCGCGCGTACTCCGATTCTCCGCCGTGATTCGGATCAGGATGTCGTTGTCGTCCGCCTTCGCGTACTCCACATATACATCGAAATAGTTGTTACCCTCGAAAATCCCCGTATCCGTCAGTTCGTACTCCGGCTGCACCCGGCTGCGCGCCGCGTTTTCCCGAACAAGCTGCTCGTAGGGAAAGGGGTTGTGGGGGTATTTGTATAACGCCCGCATGTACGAGTGCGACGGAGTCGAGTCGAGAAAATAGTAACACTCCTTCACATCCTCCCCGTGATTCCCCTCGCCGTTGGAAAGACCGAAAAGCCGTTCCTTCAAAATGCGGTCCCGACCATTCCACAGCGCGATGGAAAAACACAGCCGGCACTGGCGATCACAGATGCCCAACAGGCCGTCCTCCCCCCACCGATAGGCCCGACTCCGCGCATGCTCGTGCACAAAGTTCGACCACACTTCACCGTCGGCCGAGTAATCTTCGCGCACCGTACCCCACTGGCGATCGGCGAGGTAGGGTCCCCACCGCTTCCAGTTGCGCTCCCGGCGGGCATCTTCCCGCAAACGTACATGTTCTTCCGTCTGGCCGTTTTGCATTCCCGCTGACCTGCTTTCCGTAATGCACCGCACCGGCCCGACACCTGGCGCAACGTGCTGCCTGCCCCTATGGTATCATTCTCCCCGGAGCAGCGAGCAAACTCACAGGACCATGACGGAAAGGAACACCCCCATGAAGCTGGATTACATCTTCGAATCGGCGCTGTATGTCACCGACCTGGCGGCGGCGGAGAAGTTCTACGAAAGCCTGCTCAATGCGCCGGCCTTCGCCGCGGGGGAAAATCGCCACATCTTCTTCAAGTTGAGGCACGGAATGCTGCTGCTCTTTGACCCGCGCGGCACCGATAGTCCCGACGCCGATTTGCCGCCCCATGGAGCCGTCGGGCGGGGACACCTCGCCTTTCGCGTGGCCGAAGACGACTTGGACCAATGGCGCGCCCGCCTCGCCGATCTGAACATCCCCATCGAAAAGGAATGGACCTGGCCAAACGGTGCGCCCTCCGTATACTTCCGCGACCCCTCGGGCAATCTGCTCGAACTCACGGTAGGCAAGTTATGGGGCTTCCAGGACGGCGAATAATCAGACGACCACCATGTCATCGCCCCGCGCGCCCTCGCGCGAGTCGCCGAGGGACTCGTGAAGGTACCTCAGGTCGTGGCGGAGCGCGTCCCGAACCAGAAAATAATCGGAACTGTGGACAATGAGATTGGCCCCCGCACGAGCCCAGGCCACGGCGTCTTCGATGCCGAAGGAGTAGTGAAAGCCCACCCCCACGCCCCGGGAGCGGCCCTTGTCGATAATCGTCGTGATCGCCTTCGTAAAGGTCGGATGCTGGTACTGCTCCGGGATCCCAAGGCTGATCGAAAGATCGTGGGGGCCGATGAGCAGCGCGTCAATACCGGGAACATCCAGAATTTCATCCAGCCGCTCGATGGCCGGCGTGCTTTCGATGTTCACCACCATCAACTTATCCGAAGCGTAACCGCCCAGGTAATTCTCCAGCGTTTCGTCCAGTGCCTCCGCCCCACACAACACCCTCTCCAGGCGTTCACCCTTCAGGGGACGATATTTCACCGCGCCGCGCAGGGCCTGAATATCGCTGATTCTCTCCAGGTACGGCGCCACCACGCCCACGGCCCCGCCGTCAAGCACTTTGCAGGCTTCGTAGGGATCCGGCGCCGGTATGCGGACGATGGGGGGAAGCCCCTTCGCGGCGTAGGCCTGGCACATCCAGGAAACCTGCGCGCGATCCAGCGGAATGTGCTCCGTGTCGATAAACACAAAGTCCAGCCCCGTACCCGCAAGCATCGCGGGCCAGAGGGGCGACGGCGACAACACACAGGTCCCATAGACCCGGCGGCCCGCGCGCAGGGCCGATTTCAGCGCAACTCCATCCATGATCTTTTAATTCTTTCTCCGCGCTATGCTACTATTTACAAACAGGAAAACCCCAATACGGTTTCGTTTGTCTGCATCGACTAGGACAATCAAATGGCCGCAAGCCGCAGCCGGGGTGTCGCCAGTACCATAGCGGATGGAGAGCGAAGTTGTCGAATTCTGGAGTACCTTCCCTGGAAATGGCCCAAGAGGCCCCGCTTACACCCGCACTGCGCCGGAGGCTGCTGACAACCCTCGCCGTCGCATTCTCCCTTGAGTTGACCTCCCGATTCCTTCTCGGACTCGCCGCCGACCCTTCGCTGCTGGCCGAAGCACTCTCCATCACCGCCGTGCTCATGGCCTGTGCCGCCATCGCCACTCTCGTCGCCGGAACCCGCGGCAGCAGGGCCGTCCGCGGCTGGATGCTCCTCGCCGGCGGCGCACTCGTCGCTTCCATCATCCTGCGCATCGTTGCGGAAATTCCCGCACTCAATACCCACCCACTCCTCGGCGCACAGGGCACATTTCGCGATTTCATCATGAGCATGACCGACCTTGCCGGGATCGCCGCCTGGGTCTTTGGATTCTTCTGGATGGTCTTCGAGCTCGACACCACCCGAGAGACCCTCAACCTCCAACACCGACAGCTCCTCAAGGAAATTGACGACCGCAATCGCGCCGAAGCCGTGCTCAGAGAGAGCGAAGGGCGCTTCCGGGCCGTCTTCGAAAATGTCCCCGTGAGCATCCTCGTCATGTCCGCCCAGGGGCGCCTCATCGAGTGCAATCAGGCCCTGGCCGCCGAACTCGGCTACTCTGTCCGCCAGCTTCATGATACCGGCCTCGAAAGCCTCGTCCACGATGACGACAGGACCGACTTCCGGATCGCGCTGGAGAAATTGCAGGCCTCCGACGCCGCGCGACTCGCCTTCGAGGCGCGGCTCTTGTGCCGCGACGAGTCCGTTATACAGTTCAATATCGTCGCCACGCCAGTCCCCACCGAGCACCGACACGCCGCCATTCTCGTTGCCGTCCTCGAAAACGTTTCGGAACGCCGCCGCCGCGAGCAACAGATCCAGCGCCGACAGAAAATGGAAAGCCTCGAGATTCTTGCCGGCGGTGTGGCTCACGACTTCAACAATCTCCTCGTCGGCGTCATGGCCAATGCCGATCACCTCTCACGCTGCATCGGCGCCGACAGCAATCACCAGCAGACCTGCCTCGAAATCCTGGAAAGCGCCCAGCGAGCCGCCGACCTTTGCCACCAGCTCCTCGCCTACGCGGGAAAAGCCCCGAGGGAAGAGCAAATCGTCAATCTGGACGAACTCGTGGCGGGCACCCAGCAGCTCCTCCGCATGACCCTGGCGCCCAAAGCGACCCTGGTCCTCCGCGGAAATCCCGGCATACCCGCCATCAGTGCCGACCCGGCTCACCTCCGCCAGGTGCTCTTGAGCCTCGTTGCAAACGCGTCGGACGCGCTCGTCGGCGCGCCGGGCACCGTCACCATCGCCACAGGGACCGAGTTGCTCACGGAAACCGACTTTTCGAGGCTGCTTCACCAGCACGCGCCCGAACCTGGGCCTCACGTGTATCTCGAAGTCGCCGACACCGGGTCCGGCCTCCATGAGGACGCCATCACGCGAATTTTCGACCCCTTCTACACGACCAAGCACCACGCGTCCGGACTCGGCCTCGCCGCGGTGCTCGGCATCGTATATGCCCACCAGGGTCTCGTCTCCCTCAAGAGCACCCTCGGCGAAGGAGCCACCTTCCGGCTCTATTTCAAACCCGCGCCACAACCCGAGGCGCCGGTCGAAATTTCAAAGGCGGAGCCGGAGCGCCCCGAGGGTGTCGCCCCGGGTATGCGCGTCCTCGTTGTGGACGACGAGGAACTCGTGCGCAACGCGGCCCGCCGGATTCTGGAGCACAGCGGATACGACGTCATTACCGCCGTGGACGGCCAGGATGGCGTGGAGCTGTTTGAGACCCACCACCCGTCCCTCTGCGCCGTCCTCCTCGACCTGACCATGCCCCGAATGAATGGCGAAACGGCCTGCATACGCATGCGGGAGATCAACCCGACCATTCCCATCATCCTCAGCAGTGGCTACAGCGAAAGCGAAAGCTCCTCGCCCGCCATTTTCAAGGAAGTGGCCGCCTACATCCGCAAACCATACCGACTCAAGCAACTCCTCGATATCCTGCGGGAAGTCACCGCCGGGTAAGTTCGACGGCGAACAAGGTCAGGGCAGATCCGCAAGTCGGCAGATGCGCGCGTAAAACGCATCTTTCGGCTCCTTCACCAGCATCGATCCCAGATGCTCGCACAAGTCCGGATCGGCGGCGTCGCCATAGGTGATCGCGGCCGCCATGTACGCAACCAGATAGGGAACCGCCTCGGGATACCCCTGATAACGCGGATGAATATAGAGGCAGCAATGGCGCTCCGCACCCTCCCCGTGGAGCACCGGCTCCGCAAACTGGTGCGGCTCCAGTTCATCCCCGTCAAAGTGAATCGAGGTCACATAGCGCAGGCACTGCTTGTCTCGAAGGAACTGTTCCAGATTGGTCAGCCGGAGTGGCCCCCCCAGCCGGTCAATGACGCGTTCCGCCGTCGCATCCGCATGGGCCCACAACAATTTGGTCACCTCGTGGGGCGGAGGTGTTTCGTCTCTCTCGTGGCTCATCGCTCTGCCCTGCCCGAACAGCCATCGGGCTCGTTTGAATCTGAACCGCGGGGCCTTCTCCGTGAAGGTCTCTCTATACTTTGTCTAACACGGAAGCCCCCCGCCTGTCAATACGTACCATCTGGCGGAACTGCCACCGGGACCTGATTTCTCCGTGCGTATATGCTGGAGCGTGACACGAGACCCGCCTGGCTTCGATGGAAACACAAATACATTCACCACGAAGACAATAAGAACACGAAGAGACAGGAGTCTGTCGCGTCGCAGGGGGCTTCGGCGGTCGTTCAGTCGCCCTCGACAAGCATTCTTCCTGATGTATCGCACGCAAAGTCGCGAAGGCGCAAAGTTATTTTCGGTGCGAGTTCAATCAGGTCTTGCCGGGGTCGCAGGGGAGGAACCATCGTAGCAGAACGCTTCCTTCCCTCTTTCTTCTTCGTGCTCTTCGTACTACTATCAGGCATTATTTTGCCTTTTCAGCAAGTTAATTGATTCAATGAGTCCATAACCATAGTCTGAGTGGCAACCTACGATGACATGTTTCCAAGGAGAATTCTCCGTTGACTTCCGTGCAGTTCCGCGGGCGATCCGCTTCTGTTGAACACGGAAGGGCACGGAAACGAACAGGCTCAACGCGCTGCTGAAAGGCCCACTCGTAAACGTCACGGGTACCTGGATATACTCGCGTTCATTCGCGGTTCAAATCTCTCATCCCACTATTTGCGAGAATCTGCGTAAATTTGCGGTTCAGTTCTTTTGGTTGCGGCCAAAGGCCTCTCCAGGGGCTTTGTGGTGAAACATTGGGTTACAGCCGGATACCGCCACAAGCTCCTCCGCAGTCGCTCCTCCTCTGCCAACCACAAACGGCAACCCTTCACTCCCCAGGAGAATAGAAAACGGGCTGGCTGCCTCGTACCGCAACCAGCCCGATTACTTTGCTGACTCCGCTTACTTGTAGCGTTCCTGGAACTCTTCCATGCGCTTCTTGCGCTCCGCCTTCTCCTTCTCGTCCATCTCGCCGTTAAACCAGCGGTGATTGTTGCTCTTCATCACCTCCTCCAGCTTCGCCTCCAGCGCCACCGCCGCCGCTTCCTTCGTCGCGTCTCCAGATGCCTTGCCGTCCTCGATCAGTTCTTCCAACTCGGGCACAAACTTCGTGTAAAAGTGCTTGGCCACTTCATAGGTGCCGTGCCAGTGCGTAATATCAGGACCCATCATGGAGACGCCGTGGCGCGCGCGCCGCCCCTCATGGTGCCAGATCTCATACCACGTCCAGTCGATCTTGTTCCCGAATTCCACCGGCTTCAGCAGGGGCTTCGCCAGGGCCATCAGCTCCAGACCGGGATTGGCGAACTTCTCATGATACAGATCCAGCAGGCCATCGTACTGCTTGTAAAAGGCGTCCACATAGTTCTGGTTGTGGCAATTGAGACACACATTCTCCATGTTCTTCCGACGCTGTTCCCACGGAACGTCCTTACCGGGAAGGCCCATCTTCGCATCCGCCAATTCCGGGCGAACGGATACCGCCGGGCGGTTGTTCCAACTGATGCGCATGCCCACATCGTGCGTCACCGGCTGATCCTTCGTGGCGCTCATGTGGCAGGTAGCGCAGGTCGGTGCGGCGCTGTAATCTTCACCCACAATCCACTTCGGACTGTCCATGTTCATCTTATCGATATTGGCGCGGAACGCCACGCCATGCTTGGACTCGTTGTATATCTCGATCTGGGGATGGTCCGGGCCCATGTGGCACTTGCCGCAGTTCTCAGGATTGCGCACCTGCTCCACCGAGAACGCATGGCGCGAGTGGCACGCCGAGCAGGACCCCTCGGACCCGTCGGGGTTGATTCGGCCAATACCCGAGTTCGGCCAGGTCGCCGGATCCAGCTTGCCGTCCGGCATCACCTTCACCTCGGAGCCGTGACACTGCCAGCAGCCGTTCACCGCCGCCGCCGAGATACCCATGGGGAACATGGGCGTGATAAAGTCGTTGTTGCCTTCCACCACTTCGGCCAGCACGTTGTCCAGCGAACCCAGGATACGCGCCGCCTTCGCATGGTGAGATGAGACAAACTGTTCCACTTCCTTCTCATGGCACCGGGCGCAGTCTTTGGGGCTGACGATGGTGGAGATCACTTTGCCGTAGTGGTCATAGGCATCCTTGTCCTCCCGCTCCGCCTTGTGGCACTCAAAGCAGCCAATATTACCGCGAAAGTGCTTGCTGTCCCCCCACTGCTCGTAAATCACCTTGCTCTGCATCTTGTGGCACTCGATGCACTCCTTCGATTCAACGGACAGCTCCGGCAGCATATAACCGGCCGCCATCGCGGGGAGCCCGCCGAGGACGGCCAGCCCAATGACAACCGCTCCTGCGCTACGTTGCATTATCTTCATGACACCTCTCCTTTTATGGCTGCGGCGGGAGTTGCGTGCTCTCCCGATTCCTTCGAAAATGTTCCGTTCATGATCGGGACGGCCAGATGGACCATCCAGGAGAACAGGAGAAAACCAAATGCCCAGATCCCCACGCACACAAGCACTTCATTGAAGCTGGGAAGATACTCGACGATGTTGCCCAGCGGCGTGGGAATGAAGCCCGGAATGATCAGGCCCATACCCTTCTCGATCCAGATCCCGGTGCAAGCAAGCAAGCACGCGACGTTGAAGAAGGCACGGCGGCGCGCAACCGGTGGAACCACCAGAATCACCGCCGCGATAACTTCCATCACGATGGCGGTCCAGATCCAGGGTACGAGCAGGTTGTAGGTGTGGCCGTGATGCTCCAGACCGAAAAAGAGGTACTTGGCCGAGGCGTTGTGCAGGGCCGCCGAATAGAACTCCTTAAAGGCCTCGCAGAACAGCATGAAAAGATTGATCAGCAGGGAGGCCGTGATAATCTGCCGCAACAGCGTATAGGCTCGCTCGTTCACCTGAAGCCCGCTGAGGCGCTCCATGATCTGGAAGGCAATAATCAGAATGCCCGGCCCCGCTGTAAAGGCCGACCCCAGAAAGCGCGGCGCCACTATTGCCGCATTCCAGAAGGGACGGCCCACAAGACCGACGTAAAGAAACGCCGTTACCGTGTGAATACTCACCGCCCACGCGATCGAAAGGAAGACAAAGGGAATGTAGAACGTTGCCGTCGGTTTGCGACCGAGATACTTCACATATAGAAGATAACCGCAAATGTGAAGGTTCAAAAGCAGATAGCCGTTCAGCACGATGACGTCCCAGGAAAGCAGCGATCCGGGAAAATTGAACACGCCCACCCACGGAATCAAATGCCAGAACCGGTCCGGGCGACCCAGATCCACCACCACGAAAAGCAGGCTCATGATGATCGCCGCCACCGCCAGGAGCTCGCCATAGAGCACGATATCGTGCATGTCCTTATTGCGATAGATGTACGCGGGTATCACCAGCATCACCGAGGCCGCCGCCACCCCCACCAGGAAGGTGAAGTTCGCGATATAAGCGCCCCAGCTCACCTGATCCGTCATGCCCGTCGTCTGCAACCCCTCCACAAACTGGGTCGTGTACGCCCAGCCGCCAAGCCCCGAAAGGAGCGTCAGCAATATCATCCACGCATAAAAGGCGCTTCCGCCCGCAAATCCAAGCTTAACCGCGCGCCAGAGGAATACCGGATAATCTTTCAGCATTTCCCGCTCCCCTCACGCATCGAAGTAATAGAAGAAGGCCGGAATCGTGCCCGCTTCTTCCTTGAGAATATACGTCCGCTTGTTGGATACGATGTACCGGATCTCACTGTCCGGATCGTTCAGATTCCCGAATACGCGCGCACCCGTGGGGCACACTTCCATGCAGGCCGGGTTCTTGCCCTCACGCGTGCGATGCAGGCAGAAATGACACTTCTCCACCACGCCCGCCGGACGAATCCGATTGCTCAGATAGCCCATGTTCGGATTGATCTCTTCCTTCCCTATCTCCGGCTTGCTGAAATTGAAGCGACGCGCCTCGTAGGGACACGCCGCCATGCAATAGCGACAGCCGATACACCAGTTGTAGTCAATCACCGTGATGCCGTCCGGCTCTTTCCACGTCGCCTCCACCGGGCACACCTTGGTACACGGCGGGTTCTCGCATTGCTGGCACTGCACCGGAAGGTAATACTTCTCCTTCTGCGGCACCTGGTCCGTATCGTAGTGGTGATCGGACTTCTCCACATCAAAGGTCCCGCCCGGCATCTCAAGCACCTTGATATATTGGATTTCCGGGTCCCGGGACTGGTTGTTCTCCTGCACGCACGCCGTCACACAGCGCCGCGAACCATTGCAGCGGCTTAAATTCAGCGCGTACGCAAAGCGCACGCCCGGCTTCGGTTTCGGATCCCGAATGGTCACCTTCGCGCCATAGTCGCGACCGATCTCGCCCTCCAGACGCGCCATGATCGCCGCCAGATCCGCCTCCGACAAGCGCTTGTAATGCTGCTGAAAGAATCCATCCAGCGATCCCGCCGCCAGATTGCGCAAGGGCGCAACCGTGGCCGCCGCGGCCGTCGCAATCGCCGCGCCCGCACCGATTCGAAGAAAGTTGCGTCGCTTGATTCCCCCATCGCCCTGCTCCATGCTCATGAATGACCTCCCTCGGGCTGCGTCAACCCAGGCGACGCCGGGCCGCCCTCGTCCTTGTGCTTCCCTTCAAAGCGGCTTCGAATCGTCGGAGGATCCGGAACCATCGGCGCAAAAGCGGGCAAGTGCGGATCGTGACATTGAATACACAGCAGCTTCTTGCGCTCGGGATTGTCCCGCTCCCATCCGCCGTTCTGGCGGCCATGAATACCCACCTGCCACTCCCGATAGGTCGGGCCATGACACTTGGAGCAGAGAAGCGCGGGCTCCGTCGAAGGGATCGGACTGCCGTCGTGGGCCACATAGGAATTGCGATCGGAAGGATGGTGGCAGTTCACGCAAAAGGTGTTCAGACCGTGATTGAAGCGGGCGTTGATTTCCGCATGCTCGGGAATCTCGGCATTCTGCCGCTGCGCGCTCGTAAAGTCGTTGTGACACTCCGTGCACTTGTACTCGAAGGATCCCCGGCGATGCAGTAGCGGCCTCACTTCGCCCCGCACCGGCGTGATATCAAACACCTCCCCCTGAACCTCCCGCGCATAAAGCGATTCCGGCGGGGGAATCACCGACGGGGCGCAGCCCGCCAGGCATAGGACCCCCAATAGAACCCGCAGGTCCAATGCCTTCCGTCTGCCCAATGCTCCGTTCCCGAACATTCCCGCGTACCCTGTCTCGCTGACGTCCCGATCAGGCCATGGGGGAGCCTTGTGCAGTATAGACACAACCGCTCACACCTCACGCTCTCACCGCTATCCGCACTGGACACGGCCCAAACATGTATTTAATGTACACCAATTTGCCCAGCGTGTATGTAAGCTACATTACAAATCAATCTTTTCCCAATTTCATCGGCTCCAAACGCGACAGACCGATCAATCGCATCGATAGGTGGGGAATCCCCTCTTCTTCGTAGACGTCACCTTCCGACCGAAAGCCCAGGCGCTCATAAAAGGACCGTACCCGCGTTTGCGCATGAAGCACCACTTCATCGTAGCCGAGCCGGCGCGCCTCCAGCAGGGCCTGCTCCATGATGGCGCTTCCAACACCCCGACCCCGTGCCGAAGCCAGCACCGCGACCCGCCCAATGCGCGCCACACCGCCCTCGGCATAGAGC
Organism: Candidatus Hydrogenedentota bacterium; assembly: GCA_016791475.1. Lineage (NCBI taxonomy): Bacteria > Pseudomonadati > Candidatus Hydrogenedentota > Candidatus Hydrogenedentota bacterium. Next base: position 7,490 of record JAEUWI010000012.1, on the reverse strand, counting down.
CGCGCCGTCCCGACCGCCGCACCATCGAGACACGCCAGGAAATGAACCGCATCCCGATCAATATCGTCAAACTCGTTGGCCGGGGATACCCCCTGCTCTTGCACGAAAACCCTCCGACGGATCTCACGGATCGCCTCGAAGTTGGGGCTTGTAGCGGATATGCGTTCGATCCGCGGCATGGCGTGACTCCGACCGGGCAACCCGGAGGCTTACTCACCTTCCTCAATGATCCCCTGAATGGCGGCAAAAAATTCATCCGTCATGGGGAACTTGGTCCCGTGCTTCACATACTCCACATGCCCGTCCAGATACAGCACGTTGGCGCCACCGGGCACATGCACATTTGACCATTCCACCATGACCGGAATACTGGCGGGGTCGGGCAGATCGTCGCGCAGCGGCACAATATCCCCTCGGGGCCCCGGAATCGACTCGCGGGCGGCCAAGGCTTCGAAATCCGACCCACCCTCCTCAAAAGCCTCCACCACCGCGTCCACGTCCGCCTGATCGCGCAGGGCAAATCCAAGATAGAGATAGTCCGAATCCGCAAAGATCGTACCGTCCTCCATCGTTTCGGAGTAGTTCGTATCTTCCGCGGGGCACTGGAGCAGCGTGAGATCCATGGACTTCAACACATCCTGACCGAAAATCAGGTAGTTCGGCTCATCCACCAGCGCCGGAAACTTGCCGTTGTGCTCGTTCGCATAAATCATCAATTGAAGGCCCACTTGCTTCAGATTATTCTGGCAACTCGCGCGGCGCGCCGCCTCCCGCGCCCGGGCCAGCGCCGGCAACAAGATAGCAGCGAGAATTCCGACGAAGACAAAAAGACCGACACCCACCGCCAGGGCAAGAAAACAACCGGATAACGCGCTGGAAGAACCCTTCCATTTTTCGGGGGCGGCGCCGGAGTATACAGGCGACTGGCCCAAAGGTTGCCCAAAACTCCCCTGAGGCGGCAGTGGCGGTGGCACACTTCCCGGCACCTGCGACTCCGCCGGGCCCGCCGCCGCCAGAAGTCCCCGCACCAGATCCACGCTGACAATCTCCACCCCGCTCGCCATCACCTGGGCAAGTATTCGGTTGTACACCTGCTTCGCCACCGGCTCCGGGTCCATTCCCCGCGCCTCGCAGGCCCGACGCACATCGTCCATATATTGGTTCGCCAGTTGCGACGCATCCGGATTCCACTGCATGTATAATCTCCCTCGTTGCCCCAGGCCGCGATGCCGGGCAGCTCATGTCTGCGCGTTCACCGGTGCGCTCCTCTCGGACTTCGGCCCTGGCGCACCTGCAGTATCCTCACTGCAAAGTAGCATATGGTTGACGATCATTCAACCCCCCGCTGCCGCCGGGATTACCTCTTCACGCCCGGAGGAATGGAACTCCTGACGTCATTCCGGTATAAAAGGGGCAGTCACACTTCAGCGGAACGGCGTCGAGTCGCCGACTTCCCGCCACCGACTGATTCTGCAAAAATGTGCCCAAGCCTGGGAGCGTCGAAGATGCGCCGTGGCGGACAGGCATCCCTGCCGGCACCACGCGCCGAAGGTGCGTCCAAAGCATAGTGTGCTTATCTGCATTAATCGCGATCACCGTGAAGTAATGCGTCTTTGGAGACATCCATGCACCTGCGGTGCATGATGCAGGAGAGACGCCTGTCCGCCACGGCGCATCTTCGACGCTCCCAGTCGTGTACGATCACGTTGCAGGGTCAGGATCGCGTTGCAACGCTGAAATCACTTCAGAAGGCTAAAATGACACTACACACCAGAGGGAGCACGCCATGGAAACTTACAAGCTTAACCATATGATTTGCGTCGCGGCGACGCTGTCCGCCACCGTCCTCGCAAGCGTCACTTCGGCCCTCGCCGTAGATGGCCAACCCGAAGGCTGGGGCAACGCCACCGGAGCCCGAAGCCCCCAACCCGACTCCAAAGGACGCGCCGGGCACTGGTGGTGGCCGGAAAAATCCGACGGGGGAGGAAACAAGGGGAAGATCTACAGCAGGCAGGCGCCCGCCCCTGCGCCCACCGCCGCTGAAACACCCGTGCCGCCCCCTGCGGTCGAACCGCAGCCCCCAATCGTCTGTGGACACGTTATACTCAACAACCTCCTCTTCCACCCCGACAGCGTGGAACTGCGGCCGGAAGGCATTGCCGAAACCCAGAAGGTGATTGCCGAAATGCATAAATTCCCCGGCGACACCGTAACCTGCGTTGGCCACACCGACGACACCGGCTCGGAAGCCTATAACCTCCAACTCGGTCTCCGCAGGGCCCAGGCCGTCGTGGACTACATGAAAGCCAGCGGAATCGCCCCCGAACGCGTGAAAGCCGAGAGCAAAGGCGAAACCGAACCCGCCGTGCCCAACAACACCCCCGCCAACCGCGCCCTGAACCGCCGCGTAGCCTTCCAGTACAAAATGGGAAACTGAAAGCCAAGCTGATCCCCTAAGCATCCTATCCGTCCTATAAGTCAGCGCGATGCCCCTCGTCCCCTCACCCCGTTGTCAATTGTCAATTGCCAATTGTCAACTCTCAACTCTCAACTCTCAACTCTCAACTCTCAACTCTCAACTCTCAACTCTCAACTCTCAACTCTCAACTCTCAACTGTCAATTGTCAATTGTCAATTGTCAATTGTCAATTGTCAATTGTCAACTGTCAACTGTCAACTGTCAACTGTCAACTGTCAACTGTCAACTGTCAACTGTCAACTGTCCTCCGCAATCGTCACCGCCAGAGTATGCCCAACCTCCGACCCCGGACGCGCCGCAGCCCAGTACCAGCTTGAAGAGTCCGGCCACGACGGACGCCCCGTTGTCCAGTCTTCCAATCGATTCGACGCCTTCACTGAACCCGAGTCCACACTGAAAAAGCACTGCCTCACCACATACGACCGCCCGTCCGGATGAACCGCGCTGAAGCGGCTCCACAAATGGCCCTGCGCGTCGCGCTCGGCGGGTAGCGCCGCGCATTGGAAACCCGCGACGACATAGCAATTCTCTGAAGTGTGCAGACTCAAAGTCGGCTCTACACACTGACGAAGCAGCACCAATCGCCCACTCGCCTCCAGAACACCCTGGACCATCGTCCCAAGAAAGATATCCCGATACTTAGCCAGCGCCGGATCCGGCGGGGAGGCTACAAATCGCTCTCCCATTAACATCGTCGGCCAGGGCACGGAATTCCCGCCTTCGTGCGGACGCTCGGCGACGGCAAAAGGCACGGCGAAGGCCAGCAAGGCGGCCAGGTAAAACGCGGCCCCGCTCACGGTAGCCACCGGTCGATACTGCGCGCGGATACTCCCCTTCGACCGCACCTCCGGAATCTGCCATCGCGCGATGGCCACCCCCGCGCCAACCAGCGCCAACGCACAGCCGGCAAAAATGACCAGGCCCGACCACGTATGAAGCGCATCGCTAACGTCGCCTCGTCGCGTTAGCAGAAAGAGCACACAAACCCGGAGCGTGTTCCCCACCAGCGCCAGCAGCACCGCGTTTAAGCACAGGATCACGGTACCCGCAAGACGCAGCCTAAATAACACGGCCAATATCCCCGCCAGCAATACCGCCACCCGGAGCATCTGGATGCCGCTGCAGGGGGCGTCGACAAAGACCGTATGCGTCCCGTCGCTCAAGCCCGTGCCCAGAGGCGTCACCTGCCCCATCATCACTGCCGACGCTATCCATCCGACCGCGACACGCAGGGGATAGCCGAAGTAAAGGTTCACCGCAACGCCCAGCGGAAGCGAAGCCAGCATCCACGGCGCCAGCCCCCAGGCGCGCTGCCGCTCTTCGCGGGGCAAAGCGCCAAGGAGTATCGCCGACACGAGCATCACCGCGATCAGCGACGTTACCAGCTTCGGCGTGCCGCCGTAGAGCAGCCCATACGCGGTGAGCAGCCCCGCGCACGCAAAGAGCCAGGGCCAGGCAATCGGAACGGCCTCCCGCCGTGTCGCCCAGGCGCGATAGCACGCAAACCCAATCGCCACCCCCATCGTCGCCAGCCCGCTGGCATTGAAGCCCGGCTCGAACCATTGCCCGCCCATACGCCACCACGCGCCCCAACACCCAAGCACAGCAACCCCGACAACCAGCATGTTCGAGCTGAACACGTCCCTCCCCTCGGCGCGGGTTGCGCCGTCGACTCCCATCGTCTCGCTCAGCGTGCCCGACATGACTCAGGGCACCACAACAAAGGTCTTCTTCCGGCGAAGCAGCGCTACCCCCAGCGCCAACGCCGCCACACCAAGCAGCAGCCACTCCTCCGGTTCGGGCACGGCCGGCACGGCATCGAGGGCCTCCTTGTCGTCCAGACCGTGGCGGGCGTACTGGGCCTGATTCTCCAGCACCACCGCACCGCTCACCGGCGTGACCAGACGACAACGCTTGGCAATCGACACGGCCTCCTCGGTCTCCAGCGGCGACTCCGATCGCAACAGCCCCATGATTCGGTCCAACGCGGCCATTCGAACCACATGCGACGCCGTACCGTGCGGCGCGCCGTCTACCGCGCTCGCTCCATCGCCGCGCAGCGTGTACTTGCGAACAAGATCGGTAGCCACGCCCGCCCGCGCCAACTGCTCCAAGGTCTTCTGCGGAGAATCGAAGGTTGCGATGGTCTCAACCTCCGAAAAGTTCACCAGCGACCGCGCCACGGCATTCGGACCCGACGCAACACCGACCATCCGCACCGGCAAGGCCCCGCCATTGCGCCGCCCCCGCTTGATGGCGGACGCCAGCGCATCGTCCTCTTCATCTTCGTACGGCTGGGGCCCATGGATCACCAGCAACTCCCCATTGGCCGTGGCCAGGGCCCGCTGGCTCGCTTCTACCATCGCCGGAACCACCCGCTGCCCGTACGCGAAATCCCGCGCCGACAGCCACGCAATCAGACCCTCGCGCCCACCGGACTCGTCCCAGTGCTCCGAATTGAATCCGGCAAAGGTCGCGTGCAGCGCGGCACCCTCCGGGAAAGCTCGCACCAACGCCGCCCAATCAATCTTCGCCCGACCCACGCCCGCCGACCCATCCACCACAAGCCAAACATTTCGAGATTCGGTGGACGCGGCCGGCGCGATTTCCATCGTCGCACTATAAGATCCCAACTGGCCTTCGAAAAGTCCCGTGGTAACAGCGCCCTCGACCAGTAGCCAGGGTGTGGCGACCTCGCCCGAAAGGGCCTTGTGCGGCGCCCGTCCGGCGATGCTGGATGTGCCGCCGTTTCCCGGAATCGCGGTCAAGCCGGAAATCGGCGACGACAGGCCCTTGAAACCTTCCGCGCTTATCTGGTGTGCAAATCGCGGAGCCACAGTAAAATTCTCATCCACTATACGCGGAAGCATCAGGTAGGCTTTCCCGCCTAGGGACTGGAGCGGCGCAGTCACGCCAATCTTCACCTTCATCTTCCCGAAGGCCGGCACGGGGAAGCATTGCAGGAACACCTCGCCCTTCGCCGGGTTGCTCAGGAGCGCCGGGTCCTGACGCCGCACAACCGCCACGTCCCGGTACGCCGCCTTTACCTGATTCGTGCCGCCGAAGGCCGCCTCGCACTCCACACCATTGATCCAGAGGGTCAGACGGCTCGCCACGCTCCCCGGCGGCATCGCAATAACACAACGGGCCTCATTCGCCTCCGGGTTGTCATTTGAAAACTCAAGCACCCACTCGGTGTAGGACAACCCCGACTCCGCCAGACCGTCCCGGACCATGTCCACATCCAGATTGCTGCTCGCCAGCGACAAACCAGGTATCATCGCGCCGACCTTGTCACCGCCCTGCTCGCGAAGCAAGCGCCAGCGCTGAGATAAGGCATTGGTGGTGTACCAGCGCGAACCCGCAGCCTGCGGATCGGCGATCTCGCCGGTAGCCCGGAAGTGCACCCGCTCCAGGTCCTCAACGCTCAGCCAATCACCATCCCAGCGATTTCTGTCCGAGAGTAGACCTCGCCACATCCAGGAGAGATTCTGGTCCCGCCCCCAGGCCGTCGAAGGATCAGGCGTGCCGATCAAGCGCAGGGTCCATAAGGACTGCGACTGCGCCTCGGCGTCGCCATGCACCACCTGCATCGCGTGGTGATGGCGGGCAGACTGAAGACCCCAGTGACCGGCGAGCGGTGCAACCGCCACCGCAATACCCGTCGAATACCATAGCCGGGCACGGCGTCCACCGTTCTTGTCAAAGAGTCCGTACTGCCCGAACTTGACAAGCAGATGAAGACTGCACAGAAACGCACTCGCAGGGGCGAGCGCAATCAAACCAAGGCCCAGATATAGAATACCAATCAGCGCAAAGGGCGTAATAGGCAGCAGGAAAATGGTGTAGATCAACGAGATCGCGCTGAGATAACCCAGCATCATCGCGATCCGGTTTCTCATCCCCGCCGTCGCCATGTCACCCGCGGGATCACGGCGCACAATCAAGTACCAGACCAACATCGGCACCAGCGCGATCATGAAAACATGCATCAGCGTCGGCATCACCCCCACACCGCCGCCGCCACTCTCGGAAAGTAAAAATAGCTCCATGCACAGCGCCAGCGTGGGCAGGATGATTCCACCGAAGATCAGACGTACCTTCAGCAAGGGCTTCCCGCGCACTGCGACGGTGGGCGCGGCTGTTTCGGACTCAGCCAGACCTTGTTCGCGCGCCGCGCCGTGTCCGTGTCCATTCGCCGGCTCGCTCGACTCCAACCCCAGCACATCCCGGGGCTTGCCCGCCGCCGCCAGCGCCCGCTCCAGATGCTGTGGCGTCACCACCCCGCCCGCGCTCTCCTCCGCATCGCTGCGGATGTGCTGACGGAGTTCCTCCACAAAGTCGTCATCGACCTCGCCGCTTCTCTGGGTCAGGTCGACGATTTCTTCCAGATAATCATCCAGCCGTTGTTCCGCTTCGGGCGTCCAGCGCTTCATCGTCCATTCCCCTCATTGATCAAACCGTCCACGCCAATCTCAATATCCCGCCAGCAGGCATTCATCAACTGCCGCGTCTGCTCGCCAGCGGGGGTCAAACGATAATACTTCCGCGCCGGGCCATTCGGCGACTCCTCGCTCCGGGTCTCCAGCAGCCCCGCCTTGCGCAGGCGCGACAACAGCGGATAAATCGTCCCCTCCGTCACCACCACACCCCGGATCGCCGTTACCCGCTTGACCAGGTCATAACCATACAGCTCCCCCTGCGCCAGCAGATTCACGATGCAAAGCTCCAGCAGCCCCTTCCGCAACTGGGTCGTCCAGTTGCCCAGGTCCATCTCGCCACTATCGATTTCCACACGCGCCATGCCACAAAGGCTCCGGATAAGTGCTTAACAAGGTACCTTGCATTACACTATAGCAAAGCCAAGGTTTTGTCAACAAAGTTTTCAGTAGCCCTCCGCCCCCTCCGCCCCATACGCCCCATACGCCCCATACGCCCCATACGCCCCATACGCCCCATACGCCCCATAAGACCCATAAGACCCATAAGACCCATAAGACCCATAAGACCC